>JAQGNH010000583.1 GCA_028291945.1 Betaproteobacteria bacterium | reverse complement strand
CGACGACGTCTTCCGCGCCCACGTCGATCGCAGCTTCCATCAGTTTGTCTTCGTTGGTTCCCGGCGCGAAGACCATCTGGCCGCAATGCTTGAAAAGAAAAGCGACCGATCCATCGGTGCCCAGGTTGCCGCCGTACTTGGTGAAAGCGTGCCTCACGTCGGCCACGGTACGCGTCTTGTTGTCGGTCATGCAATCAACCATGACTGCGGCACCGCCGATGCCATAGCCTTCATAACGCACTTCCTCATAGTTGACGCCTTCGAGGCCGCCCGAGCCCCGCTTGATCGCACGCTCGATGGTGTCCTTGGGAAGATTCGATTCCTGCGCTTTATCGACGGCGAGCCGCAGCCGCGGATTCATGTTCGGGTCACCGCCGCCCATGCGCGAAGCCACCGTGATTTCTTTGATAAGCCGCGTGAAAACCTTGCCGCGCTTGGCGTCCTGGCGCTCCTTGCGGTGCTTGATGTTCGCCCATTTGCTATGACCCGCCATCGCCGTTCCTGCTGCCGCAAATAACCCGTTAAAATGAATGCGATTTTATCACACGCACTCGCCTCGACCGACATGCCCGAGCCGATCCTTTTCGCCAAAGCGCGCGATCCCATAGTGCTGCTGCCAGCATACGCGAACAGGCACGGGCTCATCGCGGGTGCGACGGGCACAGGCAAGACGGTGACGCTGCAGCGTCTCGCGGAAGGCTTCAGCCGTATTGGTGTGCCGGTCTTCATGGCTGACGTCAAAGGCGATCTCGCCGGCATCAGCCAGCCGGGCGCAGCGACGGGCAAGGTCAAGGAAAGGATCGAGCAGCTCGAGCTCGAGGATTTCAAGTTCGAAGCGTGCCCTGTCGTATTCTGGGACGCGTTCGGCGCCCAAGGGCACCCGGTGCGCATGACGATGTCGGAGCTCGGGCCGCTGCTGCTTTCGCGCATGCTCAATCTGAACGAGATTCAGTCGGGCGTGCTCAACGCGGTGTTCAAAGTCGCAGACGATGAAGGGCTGCTGCTGCTCGATTTGAAAGATCTGCGAGCGATGCTCAAGCACGTCGGCGACAACGCAAAGGATTACACGACCCGCTACGGCAACGTTTCGTCCGCTTCGATCGGCGCCATACAGCGTGGCCTGCTCACGCTGGAAAGCCAGGGTGGCGAGCAGCTTTTCGGCGAGCCGGCGCTCAACATCGACGACCTGATACAGACAGACGGCGGCCGCGGCGTAGTGAATATTCTCGCGGCGGAAAAGTTGATGAGCTCGCCCAAGCTCTACGCAACACTGCTGCTGTGGCTGCTCGCCGAGTTGTTCGAGCGGCTGCCGGAAGTCGGCGATCCCGATAAACCGAAGCTCGTGTTCTTTTTTGACGAGGCGCATCTGCTGTTCACCGATGCACCCGCCGCTCTGCTGGAAAAAATAGAGCAGGTCGTGCGGCTCATCCGCTCCAAGGGTGTGGGCGTCTATTTTGCGACGCAGAATCCGCTCGACATTCCAGATACGGTGCTCGGCCAGCTCGGCAATCGCGTGCAGCACGCGCTGCGCGCTTTTACGCCGCGTGACCAGAAAGCCGTCAAAACGGCGGCAACCACTTTGCGCTCGAATCCCAAGCTCGACGTGGAAGCGGCCATCACGGAGCTTGCGGTAGGCGAAGCGCTGGTATCGCCACTCGATGAGAAAGGACGCCCTTGCGTCGTCGAGCGCGCCTTCATCGTGCCGCCGGGATGTCGGCTCGGGCCGATCACCGCGGACGAGCGCACAGCGATCATGCGGAATTCGCCTGTTGCAGGCGTCTACGACAAAACGGTCGACCGTGAGTCCGCATACGAGAAGCTTCTGTCACGTCATGACGCCTCGGTCGGCGCGGGGACCGCACAAGACCAGGCGGCACCCGGAGGCGGCGGACTGCTCGGTACTCTTGGCGATTGGCTGGGAGGCTCGACCGGGCCGCGCGGCGGTCATCGTGAAGGTGCGATCGAGGCGGCGGCCAAGAGTGCCGCGCGCGCGATCGGGTCGCAAGTCGGACGCGAAATCGTCAGAGGGGTGCTGGGCTCGCTTCTGGGCGGCCGCCGGCGGCGTTGAGCGTGCCAGCGGTGGCGTCATCTGCCGCGGCTTCGCGTCGCAACGCCTACATCGGTACGGCGCTCACGATGGTCGGCTCAATCGCCTTTGCCGGCAAGCCGATCATCATCAAACTGGCGTACCAGTACGACGTCGACGTCATGACGTTGCTTGCGCTGCGCATGCTCTTCTCGCTGCCTTTCTTTCTCGCCATGGCCTTGTGGGCTGGCCGGTCACCAACGGCTCTGACCCCGCGTGACTGGCTCGCTGTGCTGGCGCTCGGATTCATCGGCTACTACCTGGGCAGCTATCTCGATCTGGCGGGGCTGCAGTACATCTCCGCAAGCCTCGGACGCCTCATTCTTTACCTGTATCCGACGCTCGTTCTCATTCTAAACACTCTCATATTCAAGCAACGCGTTACGGGGCGGCAGCTCGTCTCGCTCGCGCTGTCGTATGGGGGCATCCTGCTCGTCTTTCAAAGCGAGCTCGGACTCGACGGTTCGGTTGGAAAAACCACGCTTGGCGGTGTGCTCGTCTTCGCGAGCGCAATGACCTATGCGGTGTACCTCGTGATGGGCTCGACGATGATACAAAAGCTCGGATCGATGCGATTTACCGCTTATGCCTCGATCGCCGCGACAGCATTCGTGACAGCCACGTTTCTGGCGACGCATGGGCCTGCAAACCTCGTGGTTGCGCATCCCGTGTACGGCCTGACTCTGATACTGGCCGTGTTTTCCACCGTGCTGCCGCTGTGGCTGATGGCAGAAGGCCTGAAGCGCATCGGGGCGAATCAGGTCGCGCTGGTCGCCTGTATCGGGCCGATCTCGACGATTGCGCTCGCGCATTTCTTTCTCGGAGAACCCGTCTCCACGGTCCAGCTCGTCGGAGCCGGGCTCGTCCTGGGCGGCATCGTGATCATCAGCCTCAGGCCGCAGCCGGCGAGCGCTTGAGTCGGAGTGGAGGATTCCATTTTCTTGCGCACTCGCCGCACCGACGTGCCCCGTTCAAAACGCCGTGCCATCTTTGCGGGTGAAGGTCCAGCGCCCTTCTTTCATACGCGCATCGATATCGTCGTCCGGGTACGTCACTGCATCATCCGGCGTGCGGTCGCCAACCTCGAGATAAGTTGCCTTGCGTCCGGATCGGTTCAACAGGTAGTGTGCATCTGAGTTGCCGGCGGGAAATCCAGCAGCCATACCGGGTTTCAGCACCTGCTCACCGGCATCCGTGATCAGCACCAATTCGCCGCTCAGCACATAAACGAATTCGTCCTGACGGGCGTGCCAGTGTCGCAGCGCCGACTGCGCGCCCGGCCCGAGCGTCGTGAGATTGACGCCGAAATTCTTCAGGCCCAGTGCCGCTCCGAGCTTGCGTTTCGCGCGTGCAGCAACGCGCTGGCGGAACGGATCGGGATAGTTGGATCCTCTGGTGGGTTCGACTTGAAGCGGATCCAGTGCAGGCGGCCGCATTTCGTGCTCCTGAGTCATGAGGTGATGATACCCGGCTCGCGTCGCTTGTTTAAGCAGGTACGTGATCCTTGCGCTAGCCGGCCAAAC
>JAQGNH010000292.1 GCA_028291945.1 Betaproteobacteria bacterium | reverse complement strand
CGGCCTCGGCGGCCTCAGCAGGCCACGCGAGCGCCATGCTGAACATGATCGCTGCCGCTAGTACTAAATCTTGCATCGACTCCCTCCTCACTCGTCCGCGCTGGTGCCGGAAAAAGGCGAGCACGTTGAAGCGCGCGCAGGCCGACGAATGACGGCCGCCCCGATGCTAATCAATCTTGATGTTGCGCGTCTTGATGACCTTCGCCCACTTCGCACGCTCGGCATTCATATAGGCACCGAATGCCGCGGGATCCATAAGCGCCGGCTCCGCGCCTTGAGCGCGAATGAAGCTCGTGATATCGGGTATCTCGAGGATCTTAGCGATCTCGTCGTAAAGGCGACGAATGATGCGTGGCGGTGTCTTTGCCGGAGCGACAAATCCGGACCACGACTCGACTTCAAAACCGGGCAATCCTGCTTCGCGTGACGTGGGTACGTCAGGCAGCGAAGGAACCCGCTGCGGCGCGGCGACCACGATAGGGCGCAGTTTGCCTGCCTTGATGAACGGCATCACTGAACCCGCGGCCTGGCAGACCACCTGCGCCTCGCCGACCGCAAGCGCTGTAATCGCAGCGCCCGCAGACTTGTAGGGGACGTGTGCGAGGTCGATACCCGCGAGCGCTTCGAACAGCTCGCCACACAGGTGCGGCGTGCTTCCCGTGCCCGCCGAAGCGAAGTTGAGCTGCCCGGGTTTCGACTTCGCGAGCGCGATCAGCTCTTTCAGGTTCGTTGCGGCTACGCTCGAGCTCACCACGATCAGCGACGCGGACGTGAATATCCTCGCGACGGGAGCCAGATCTTTCGCCGGATCGTAGCCTACGTTGCTCAAGCTCGGAGCCACAGCCATCGTCGTCGTGTAACCAACGGCCAACGTGTAGCCATCGGGCGGCGATGTCGCAGCTGCACGAGTGCCGATCTGTCCGCTAGCACCGACGCGGTTGTCCATCACGACCGGTTGGCCGAGCGCGGCGGCGAGCCGTTGCCCGACCGCGCGCGGTATCGTGTCGTTGGTGCTCAACCCAGCCTGCACCGGAATGATCAGCCGTATGGGTCGCTGTGGATAGTGCTGTGCCGATGCAAAATTGACCGCAAGCAGCGATAGGGCCGCGAAGCTGCCTGCAAAGACAGCTTTCATCCCACACAGCGTCGTTACTCCCATACCCAGTCGATCTTCTTGGTGACCATCTCGCCGTGCATCGAGGTGATCGCAGCGCACTGGCTCACCGGCGGTGCCCATCCGCCCGCGACCATGATCTGCAGGTGGTGTTCATCGATCATGCACGGAACCATCTGATCGTCGTTGTTCACGTCGGCGATCTTCGTCCAGTGCCACGTCGCAGTGACCGACTGGCCACCCGTACGCTTGAGATCGCGCACCGGCCGAACTGACTGCTTGATCAGCGTGTCGCGGAATCGCGTCTTGTCCCAGCCTGCGCTGGAGAACACGTGCGCTGCCTGCGGATTGATGACGAGCAGGCGCTGCATCGCGGCCTGGAATTGACCGAGACTGGTGAGCACGTCCTGGCAGACGTACAAGTTGTTCTCGATCGTGTTCGCGCCGGTGCCGAAGTTGAACTGTATATGGGTGCCGGCGGGATACATCGATACCGCGCTGTCCTCGGGTTTGAGGCCGTTGGTCACGTGGATCGGTTCCCATGGGTTGTCTTCTTCGGGCGGACGCTCGGCGACGAGATAGCAGTAGCGACCCGGGTGACCCATCGTCGCGTGCGACATCTGCCCCGGCCGGCCGAGGCCGATGTTCCAAAGTACCAGTCGCACCGCTCTGCCGATCGCAGAGTTGGGCCGATGGCCGGTGCCGACGAATGCGCCTTCGCCAAAGTTGAAGCCGAGCTTCTTGACGACGGGACCGCTGACGATCACGAGCGGACACGGACCGCCGGTCGTGCACTGCACGCGCATCAGCTCGAACGTCGGATCGAGCATCGCCTCGACTGCTGTGATAACAACCGGCAGGTATTCGGGCAGGCAGCCGGCCATCGCTGCATTGATCGCGACCTTCTCGATCGTCGCGACACCTTCGCCGGGTGGAATGACGCCGAGGATTTCCTTCGGGTCACGGCGAATGTAGTCGAGCATCGCGGTGACCTTCTTCTCGGTCGGCGGAAGAACGGGCAGACCATCGGTCCATCCCTTCTGATACGCCACCTCGGTGAATTCGTCGATGTCCGCGAAATCGTATGCTTTCGATGCCAGTTCCATCAGGTTTGTCCTTTCGCGCCGCACTGGCTGATCAACAGCTCTACGACTTGTTCGGAAACGTCCTCCGCTTTCTTCTGCACGAAATCAGCGGGGTCCTTGCTCGGAAGATCCTGCGAGTAGATGAGCAGCGGCGCGTCGGGCATGCCGAGCTGCACTGCCTGCATCTTCGCGAGCTTCTCGAATGGCTTGTGGATGAGACCAACCGCGGGAATGCCTTGCTGCACCATATTGACCGTGTCACGCACGGTAGCTGAAGTGCACGACCCTCAGGCGCCTACCCCGACGAAGGCGTAGTCGATCTTGCCGGCGAGCTCCTCTATATCTTTTGCAGGCGCGGGGTTCCAGCTGCTGTTCTTGTAGAGACGCACCGGCTCGCCCGAGAACTTCTTGAGCACGACGTCTTCGAAGGCCGGCCAGAACTTCACCGACGCGGCGTGTCTTCCCCAAAGCAAACCGACGCGCTTGCCGTGCAGCGACTCGATGCCCTTGAGCGGCTTGCGCTCGGCGGGCTTGTTGATATCCGCAATAGGGTCCAGCACTCTGATGACCATCTCTAACCTCCTTGGGTTTAGCTTCACATCAACGTCTGCGGGTTCATGCGCGCGCAGCGACGGAACTTCAGCGACAACTCAGTCGACACGGGCGCCCGTGTCCTGCACGACCTTGCCCCAGCGGGCTTTTTCCGAGCGGACGTAAACGGCAAACTGCTCCGGCGTATTCGTCTCGGGATCCGCGCCCAGATCGATGAGGCGCTTGCGCACCTCGGGCGTATCCACGATCTTGCGGATCTGGCCGTTCATTTTCGTGACGATTGCTTTCGACGTCCCCGCCGGCAGAAAGACGCCGAACCACGAGCTCACGTCGAAATTCGGCACACCTGATTCGATCATCGCGGGCACGTCCGGCAGTGCAGCGACGCGCGCCTTGCTCGTCACAGCGAGCGCGCGCAGCTTCCCTGACTTCACGTGAGGCATGAGTGCGACCACGCCGGTGATCATCGCCTGCACTTGTCCGCCGACGAGCTCGGTGATCGCGGGGCCGGTGCCCTTGTAAGGCACGTGGTTCAAATCGACGCCGGCCATGCTTTTGAAAAGCTCGAATGTCAGGTGCGGCGAACTGCCGGCACCCGCGGAAGCGTAGTTGAGCTGCCCCGGCTTTGCCTTCGCGAGCGCGATCAGTTCCTTCACCGATTTCGCCGCGACCGATGGGTGAACCGCGAGAAGCTGAGGCGACGAGACGACGAGCGTCACCGGCGCGAAGTCGTTGATCACGTCGAAGCTGAGCTTCTTGTGCAACGCCGGGTTTACTGCATGAGTTGTGATCGAACCGAGCAGCGCGGTGTAACCATCGGCAGGTGATTTCGCGGCCATCTCGGTGCCGATGAGAGCGCCCGCGCCGGGCCTATTGTCGACGATGACCTGCTGCCCCCATGCGTCGCTCAGTCCCTGCGCAACGATGCGCGCGACAACGTCCGTCGTGCCGCCGGGCGGGAACGGGCAAATCAAGCGCACCGGCTTCGTCGGATACGTTTGCGCCGAGCCTCCTGAGCTCTTGTCGAAGGGCGAAGCGGTTTGCGCGTACGGCCCCGGCGTGCCAAGTACACAAGTCACGCCGATTGCAGCGGCTACGCGGCCGCACAGCTCCCTCAATGTCATTCCCAGTTCTCCTCGATTTTTTATGGTGACTACTGCTTCAAGACTTGTCGGCCGAACGCTCCCTCAATCTGCGCACGAGCACGGCGGCCGAACTGCTGACGTGGCCGATCATCTCGGCTTGCGCGAGCTCGGCATTGCGGTCGTACAGTGCCTGAAGAATACGGCGATGCTCGAGCACGCGATCAGGGTCGTAACGCCCAAGCGACGCGACGAGCGCCCGAAACCGCGCAATGCGTGCGTTCAAACCCGTGAGCAGCGAGACGAGAGGCTCGTTGCCGCATTCCCGCATCATCACGTCGTGAAACTTCTGTCCGGCAGCGATTGCGCCGCTCGCGTTGTCGTTCTTCACCGCGTTGTCCATCTCGTCGACGCTGCGCATCATTGCGTCGAGATCCACCGTTCGCAGCAGCGGAGCCGCAAGCCGCGCCGCGAGGCCCTCGAGATTCGCGCGGACGACGTAAAGCTGCTCGAGATAGCCCAGATCGAGAGCGGCGACGCGCACCCGCCCGCTGGGCATGCGCTCGACGAAGCCTTCGTGCTCGAGCCGGAACAAGGCCTCACGCACCGGGCTGCGGCTCGTGTTGAACCGCAGCGCGAGCTCGGGCTCGCTCAAGCGCTGGCCCGGCTCGAACGCGCCCGAGTGCAGAGCATCGCGAATTTCGCGGTAGGCCTCTTCGGCCAGGGATTGCTTGGCGGCGGATTCGGCCATAGGTATTGATTCGGCTAAAGCCGACAGGCGGCTACATCTGTCGACAGATTAGGCGAAAGGTAGACCGGCAGTGCGCAATTGTCAATTCTTGAGGAGGCTTCTATTCGCCGATTGGAACAGTGCGCACGTATCGCTTACACCGGAGCCGCAGCGGGTCCTTCAGATGCGGTTGCATCTTGCGCGTCCGCGGCGTCAGCGCGGCTTCCTTCCAGTCCGGCGATTCACAGACGTCCGGCGAAGTGAGGTGATACGTAGCGACGTACTTGCGATCCGCTGAGCCGGCGATGGCCGCACCTGCAGCCTTGAATCGCCGTGCCATGAGTACCCCCGGCAACGCAGACAAGCGGGGAATGTGCTCGGTGTCGTACCACTCGTTGAACTCGGCCTCCGCTTCGGCCGCCACGTTCGTCGCAAAGACCAGCAGTCCGCCGGCCTCGTCCGGCGCCACGTTGCGCGTGCCCATCTGCTCGGCGTTGAAGCGGCACACGCGCTTGCACTGTCTCACGAGCAGGCGTTTCGCCCACGGCGAGAAATTCTCGGGTGACACCGCACGATATTCCGGCTTCCGCAGAACATCGAG
>JAQGNH010000291.1 GCA_028291945.1 Betaproteobacteria bacterium | reverse complement strand
GATGCGTGGAATCTGAACAACTACGCAAAGTTTTCGTGCTTGGCCGGTGATAAGCAAAAGACGCGAGAACTGATAACCAGAATTGAAGGATCGGTCATAGCCGATGCATGGGACCCGGTGTTCCTGTTTGCTCGATGCAGGGCATGGTCATCGAGTAATGACCTTCCTGCGCGCTCCGCGAGCTTTGCTCCCCGTGCAGGCCTATGAGGATTGCCGCTCAACAGGCCAAGACCGAGCTGGCTTTTTTCGCTAGGGGTTGCAAAGGCCAGTAGGTTTGAGCCATAGCGCAATGCGTACGTATCGCGCGCGGCCGTCTCGGACGCGCTAAGTCATCGTCGCCCTCACCCTCGGAGAAAAACGGCGTGACTTCACCGGGCTGGATCACTTCGGCTTGTGCCTAAGATCTTGAAGGCAGGACGAAGAGGTGCTCGGAGAACGGGTGCGTCGCTGGTCGCGAAGGGGCACGCTCAAGTTCGACCCGACCGTCACAGACGCGCGCCGTCCATCGCCGGGCCTCGGCAGATAATCCAACGTGCAAAATGAGAGGGCCCATCGGTCTGTTGCAACACGGGCGCTTCGCGAATCATCATTTGTATCGCGCAACAACACATGCGTCACTCTCTATGGTTGTCAGGCGAATATGATCGGTCACGCCATCGCCCGCTGTTCCGCACGAAAGATTGCTCTTGCCCGCCGCGGCCACCGCGCCATCGCTTGCTACGGCTTGAATGTTCGCCCATGCCCCTGCAAACAACGTCGGCCACCAACGCTCGAAGTTCGCCTTCGTGCCGCCGGATTTCGAGAACGCGATAGACGCCTTCGCTTTGGAGATGCGCTCGACCGCTCGAACGGCGGACCTTCTCGACTCACCCGTCCGCTTGAAAACTTCTGCTGCACGCCGCTCAAGCTCTGCTTGCGTCACGCCGCTGGCCTCGATCCGAGCTCGAATGCTTTCCAAATCTGCGAGCTCGAGCAGAACGCGAAGCTGCGCGAGCAGGCGTGATGGATCAACCGGCTTGCACAGGTATGCGCTGCCCCCCGCCCTCATCGCACGGTTTCGATCTTCTGTACGTGCGGCTGCGGTGCAAAACAAAATGGGCCCATGCGGATCAAGCTTGCGGACTTCGCGACACAACTGCGCGCCAGACCAGTCTGACAACCACAAGTCCAAAACGTAACCATCGAACACCCCACGGCCAAGCTCCCGCAAAGCCTCGTACGCATTGCACGCGAACACCAAGCGGTAGTGCTGCAATAGCTCGGCGAGGAGCGCACGATCCTCCTCGTCCCCTTGAACGCACAGGATCGATTTAGACGGAATGGAAGCAGTCATTTGGTATGATCTATTTGTGAGTTACGGCCTCAACGATACAGCTCATCGCGTTTGGAAGCATCTATACAAAAGTATACGCGCGGGAATTCGTGCGCAGGGCGAATCTATCCTTTTGATAGATTTCAATTGAAACCCTTGCGTGGTTATTCCGCCGAAGTTGCCTGTGCTTCCGCTCCGCGCATCACGCGCAAGCCCTCATTGCAAGTTCTTTCAGCGTAGCTTGCCGCTTTGCGCATCCATTGGCCGCTAGCGTGTCGGCGATTGCCGGCGCGCCACTCGCTACATTTACTTCGGTGCTTAACAGGGCCGAATTCTTGAGAGAATCGGCATTGCGCTCTGAAAGGAGTACGCTTGTTCAGCGTGGCGCAGTCAGCAGCCCGACCGTTCTATCGGCGAATCCCGCGGCATCGAAATAACGCGTGCTGCCGACCGTTTGATATCTGAGCACCGTACGCAGGCCATCAGCGCTGGGCTCCGAAGTTTTTGTTTTGCGCACGAATCTCGGGTCTTTGCCACTTTGCATTGCTTCCGTCAAGACGCGGCCTGATAGTTTCCCCTTATCCGGGATTCGCATTCCCAGAATGCGGGCGAGCGTTTTGCCGACGTCGGCATTGCTGACAGGCACATCATCGATGCAGCGCGATCTTAAATCGGGCCCGGCCGCTGCCATAAAATCAAAGTGTCAGCTCGGCTGAAGGTCCCATGCATGCCTTGGCCGTGCTGCAATGGTGTGTCGGCGGCTTCGACGGTGCCTTTGTCCCGACGGGACCCGACGGCGAGATTTTTCCGGCGACGCTCCTTCCCGCAAACGATGGGCTGCGCAATATTGCGTTGAGAGATAACCACGATGGTACGGTGAGCATCTTCGGTATAACGTCCACCGTCAGTGCGCAGGTCGATCAGGGCGCCGATCCAAACGAGCTCGTGGAGATTACCGACAACCTCGCATTCACCACAGCTGCAGATGCGGCAGGAGAGCAGTTCACCGTTCTAGACCGGGCGCGATATGGTGAAGTACTGCGCGGCGTTTCGTTCGCCCCAGCCGCAGTCCCGGAGCCCGCCTCTTTGGCGCTCGTCGCGTTCGGCTTAGCAGCCCTCCGCTTCAGCAGAAGAAAACACACATCGGCCTGCGGGCGTCCTGTAGATGCGATGCTCGAATCATAGTGCCACAGCCATCCAAGTTCATTTTTGGTGACACTCTAGCGAGCCGTCTCTTCTGGCGTGTCATGTCTTTTTCGCGTGCCTGGACTCGCCTAAAAAGAGATGACGCGTTCCGCGTCCATTCCAACTCGGCCTCGAGCGCAAATACAGCGTGGTTCAGTGTTCAGGTCGAATAAAACGCAAAATTGCCGCCCCCTGACACCGCGCGCCAGTCGGTGAGCACGTTAACGAGCGCAGGCTGTCCCGTCTTTGCGATTTTCGCGGCACGCTCGAGCGCCGGACGTATGTCCGAGGGTTTCTCGACAAATTCACCGTGGCAACCCAGCGACTCGGCCATCTTGTCGAAGCGTGTATATCCGAGATCGCGGCCGGGCCGCGTCTTATTCGGGTCGCCGCACCATCCGCCATTCAAGCTGATGACGACGATTACCCCCACTTTATGGCGGACGGCGGTATCGATCTCCATCGCGTTCAGCCCGAACGAGCCATCACCGTGCAGTACCAGCACCTGTTTGTCGGGCCGCGCTACCTTCGCCCCGATGCCATAGGGCAGGCCCACGCCCATCGTGCCCATCGTGCCGGAGTTGAGCCGATGCCGCGCGACAAACGTCGGAATCGACTGCCGGCCGAAATCGAGGATGTCTTTGCCATCGACGGCAAGTATCGCGTCGCGATCGAGAAAATCCCGGATCTCGCGGCAGAGCCGCAGCGGGTGTATCGGCTCCTCATTACTGTTCAGCTTCGTCGCGCTCGAGTCTTTCTTGTTGTGCTCGATCTCCGCGAGGCGTTTTCTCCAGTCCTCGAACTGCGCGGAGAGATTCGGCGGCGCCGCGTCGAGCAACTGAGTCAGCGCGGTCTTCGCGTCGGCGGTGATGCCGACGTCCAACCCGCGACTGATGCTGATCTCCGCGGGGTCGATGTCGATGCGCACGCGGCGCGCCTTCGCGCTGAAGCGCGGCGGCGCAACGAACGAGCTGACATAGTTCATGCGCGTTCCGACGATCAGGATGAAGTCCGCTTCTTTGAAAGCGGTCGATCGCGCGTGAGGAAAGAACAGCGGATGATCTTCGGGGATGGCACCGCGGCCCTGGGGTGTCGTGTAAAAAGGAATGCCTGCTCTCTCACACCACGCCTGAAGCTCGGAAGCCGCGTCGGACCAGAATATGCCGGTTCCCGAGAGCACGAGCGGTTTTTTCGCTCCATCGAGCAGCGCGAGCACGCGCTCGATCGAGGCGGGATCGGCGCATGAACGCTCGGGCACGCGCTCGCAGTGCGGAGCACCCCAGCGCAGCTTGCTGTCATCGACGGTGTTCGCCAGCACGTCACCGGGGAAATCGAGATAGACCGGGCCCGGCTTGCCGGACGTTGCGACGCGCAGCGCCGTCGCGACGATCTCAGGAATGCGGTGCGTGTCGTATATGCGCTCCGCCCATTTGGTGATCGGCCGCATAAGCGCGACCTGGTCGAGTTCCTGGAACGCGCCCTTGGCGTGTTGGCTTACTGGATAGGCGCCGCCGAGCACGAGCAGTGGCGTGCAATCGGCATTCGCCTGTCCAACGCCGGTGACGAGGTTCATGACACCGGGTCCGGAACACGCCATGCAGACGCCGGGCCGGTTCAGCACGCGTGCGTACGCCGTCGCCATCATCGCCGCGGCCTGCTCGTGTCGGACGTCGAAGCAGCGTATGCCTTCGGCCATGGCCGTGCGCATCGCGTCGTGCATCGGCCCGCCCATGAGACAGAAAATCACCTCGGTACCGTGGTGCTTGAGCGCCTTACCGAGCAACTCCGATCCGCTCATTGCTGCGGGGGCCGATGCAGCGGGCGGGTTCACCTGCGTTACTGTGTCCATCCTGCCTCCTCACTCCAGACGGATGCCAATCGCCTTCGTCAGCTCCGAATATCGCCTCAGATCGCTTCGAATCATCGCTGCAAACTGTTCCGGCGTACCGGCGAGAACCTCGGCACCCGCACGCGTGATCTGCTCGTTCACCTCGGGCGTCTTCAGTATGCGAACGATCTCCTGATTGAGCTTTAAAACGATCAGCCGCGGCGTTTTCGCTGGTACGAGCACGCCCACCCAGCTCGTGGCTTCGTACCCGGGCACGCCCGCCTCGGCGACAGTCGGAAGGTCGGGCATGGAGCGCACGCGCTCGGCGCTGGTTACTGCGAGCACGCGCAGCCTCCCGGACTTCATGTGCGGCG
>JAQGNH010000288.1 GCA_028291945.1 Betaproteobacteria bacterium | reverse complement strand
CCGGCGCCCGAGCTCGTCGAGGTGGCTGCGGTTGCCGGCTTCGACTTCGTGACGTTCGATGCGGAGCATGAGCCGCTCGACGATAGCGAGCTCGTCCAGCTGATCAGGGCGGCAGAGGCGTTCGATATCACACCGATCGTGCGGGTGCCTAAGGATCCGGATCGGCTCCTGCGCCTGCTCGATGCGGGCGCGCAGGGCGTTCACGTTCCCCGCTGCAGCACGGTCGCTCACATGCGCGAGCTCATCGAATGCACGCGTTTTTATCCCGAAGGACAGCGTACGTTCTACCGCCTGGGGCGCGGCGGAAACTTCAGCAACGGTTTGGCAGACGACGAATGGGCGAAGCAGGCAAACGCCGAGTTACTCGTCATCGCGATGATCGAGGAGGCGTCGGCTCTCGGGCAACTTGCGCCGATGCTCGCCGTGCCCGGCGTCGACGCGGTGCACATCGGTCCGAAGGACTTGTGGCAGTCGATGGGCATGCCACCCAAAGCAGAAGTCGACAAAGCAGTGAAACAAATCGCCGATGCGGTGCGTGTGGCCGGCAAGCACGTGAGCATGCAACACGCGGCGATCGAAGATCTTTCGCCGCAGATCGCGCGTCATCAGAACCTGGGCGTATCGATGCGCAGCATTCCGTTGCTTGGTTTTCTCCTCAAGGAGGGATCGGCACTGGCGAAGAAGATGCGTGTGCGGACGTCCGGTTAGCCTGAGCGGCGACTATGCGAGCTCACGCATGCGTCGTTTTGTTTTCTGCACTTGCGTTCAGTGGACTGGTTCACGCGCAGGCCTATCCTTCGAGGCCGATTCGAATCATCGACGCTTACGCGCCCAGCGGTTCCTCGGACATCATGGCGCGCATCATCGGCCAACGAATGACTGAGAGCTGGGGCCAGCATGTGGTGGTCGACAATCGGCCTGGCGGCAATGCGGTGATCGGCACCGATATGGCAGCGAAAGCGCCGGCTGATGGATACACGTTGCTGATGTTTACGAGCACGCTCACGGTTCAGCCGAGTCTCTACAAGAACCTGCCTTACAACCTGCGGACGGATTTCGCATCGGTCGCCCTCGTCGCCACAACCAGTAACGTCCTGGTCGTGAACCCCGCGACGCCGGCGGCAACCGTGAAGGAATTCATCGCACTGGCAAAGGCGAAACCGGGGAAGCTCACGTACGGCTCGGGAGGCAACGGCACAGGCACGCACATGTCGATGGAGCTGCTCCGGAGCATGGCCGATCTCCAGATGACGCATGTTCCCTATAAAGGCAGCGCGCCGGCGATCACGGACATCATGGGCGGACACATCGACTGCGGTTTCTCGACGATGACCTCCGCGATTCAGTACATCAAGAGCGGAAGGCTCAAGGCGCTCGCCGTCTCGACGTCAAAACGCTCCGCAGCCCTGCCGGATCTTCCGACCATTGCGGAGGCCGGTGTGCCGGGATACGACTCGACGAACGCGGTGGGAATACTCGCTCCCGCGAAAACGCCGCGACAGACCGTCGCGCGATTGAACGCCGAGATCGTGAGGATCCTCGGCATGCGCGAAGTGCGCGAGCGACTGTCGAGCCTGGGCACCGATCCGGCTGGAGGAACGCCTGAAGAATTCCGCGCGTTCATCGAGTCCGAGATCGAGAAGTGGGCGCGCGTCGTGAAATCTTCCGGGATGGAGGTACAGCCATGGTGAGCGCGCCGGAAAGATGGTTCCCGCTTGCTGCTCTGCTCTTTCACGCGATGTCACTCGGCTTTGGCGCGTCGAACGCCATCGGCCAAAGCTATCCAAGTAAGCCGATTCGGATCATCGTGCCCACACCGCCCGCGGGTGGCGCAGACCTACTTGCACGCACCGTCGCGCAAAAGCTGAGCGAGCGCCTGGGCCAACAGGTCATCGTCGACAACAGACCCGGCGCGAGCGGCAACCTTGGAATGGAATTGGCCGCGAGAGCCGCGCCCGATGGTTACACGATCGCGACAGGCAGTGCCACGAACCTCGCTATCAATCCGACTCTCTATAGCAAGCTGCCCTACGACGCCGTAAAAGATTTTGCGCCCATCAGCATGGGCGCACTGTTCACACATCTCCTCGTTGTTCATCCCACAGTGCCCGCGAGATCGGTCAAGGAACTGATTGCGGTACTGAAATCCAGTCAGGGTGAGCCGACCTACGGATCCGCTGGCGCGGGCACACCGACTCACCTTGCCGGAGTGATGTTCGCGAGCAGCGCAGGCGTGCGCATGGTGCATGTGCCGTACAAGGGCGCAGCGCCGGCTTTGACCGATCTTCTCGGAGGACACATTTCCATCATGTTTCCTCCGCTTCCGGTCGCGTTGCCGCATCTCGCGTCCGGGAGGTTCAGGGTATTAGGTGTGACAAGCCTCCGCCGACTTACGTCGCACCCTGACATACCGACGATTGCCGAATCCGGTTTTCCGGGGTTCGAGGTCGTCGCCTGGAACGGATTCGTCGCGCCGGCGGCGACTCCAAAGGCAGTCATTGCCCGCCTGAGCACTGAAATCGCTACCGTCATCAAAATGCCCGAAGTGAGGGAACGCCTCTCCGCTGACGGATCGATGCCGATGGCCAACTCGCCCGAGGAATTTTCGTCATTCATCAAAGCCGAGCTGACGAAGTGGGGGCGGGTGATCAAAGCTTCCGGTGCGCGTGTCGAGTGATAGGCATCACCCCGTTCGTCCGGGAACCGGCGGCACCTCGTCCACGCCGAAAAATAGATCCGGCGGTCCATCGAACGCGGCTTCAACGTGCTCATCCGTTGCGATACTTTTTGCGGCACACTGAACGACGTTGCATACACCTTGAACACGATGCGTCTGCTGTTCTCCACACTGATCTTGAGCGCCGTCATTCTGCCTGCGCAGGCTCAGACGTATCCCGACAGGACGATCCGCATCGTCGTGCCTTTCGCGCCTGGTGGAAGCACCGACATCGTCGCGCGCACGACGTCGCAGAAACTATCGGAGCGTCTGAGGCTATCCGTCGTCATAGATAACCGCGGCGGAGGGGGCGGGAACATCGGTTCGGACATGGTCGCGAAAGCGGCGCCCGACGGCTACACACTGCTGATCGGCACGGTCGGCAGCCTGACCATCAATCCGACGCTTTACAAGAAGATGCCATATGAACCGCTCAAAGACCTGACGCCGATCGGCTATATCGGTTCGACGCCTCACGTGCTGGTCGTGCACCCTTCACTGCCGGCGCGCTCGGTGCAAGAGCTCACCGCTCTCGCAAGATCCAAACCGGGAGAACTCAATTACGCATCCGGGGGCACCGGCGGCTCGACGCATCTCGCGGCCGAGCTCTTCAAGAGCCTTACGAAAGTGGACATGGTCCACGTGCCGTTCAAAGGTGGCGCTCTGGGAATGGTTGCACTGTTGGGTGGCCACGTTCACCTCATGTTTCAGACCATGCCGCCGGTTCTGCCTCATGTGAAAAGCGGTCGGCTGCGGGCGCTTGGTATGACGGGCGCGGATCGCTCGCCACTTCTGCCCGCGTTGCCGACGATCGCCGAATCGGGCCTGCCGGGTTACGAAGTCACGCAGTGGTGGGGTTTGCTGGGTCCTTCCGGACTGTCTTCTACAATCGTCGCGCGCCTCAGCTCCGAACTGAACGCGATCCTGCAACAGGCCGATGTAAAAGAGCGGTTTGCGACGGAAGGCGCCGACGCTGCGCCCAATACGCCGGAGTGGTTCGCCTCACGTATGAAATCGGAATCGGCGAAATGGGCGAAGATCGTGCGCGCCTCGGGCGCTACAGCTGACTGAATGCGAACGGCACACGACTTTGGCCTATACGCTCGAGCGCGACTGTCTGTCAGGGTAGGCGACAGCTAATCGGACAGAGGTGGATACACAACAGCCATGTGACCTGTCGAGCTCTGCGTGTGACGTTGCGGGGCGTCGGTTTAGCTCGTTTGAGCACATCACAGTTTATGGGCTGTTAGCTCACGCGGCGGGGAGCTCCCGTACTTGATGGAGCTCCGAAACGCCCCGCTTGTGGCCGGCGAAGTTTCTTGTGCTCGGCATCTGCTGCCATCACTTCCCGGCATTAAGGTGGATGACGCCGGTCGAGATAGCCGAGCAGACGGAGGCCTGACGAATAGAGTGACCGCCGTTTGGCGGTCGCTTACCGGCCAGGAGCCGACGTGTGCAGTCGCGTCAGGTGAGTGGCACGAAGTCATGCAATCCCATACCTTGAAGAACCAGAAAGGTTGCAGACACCGCGCCGGCGTTGGTTACGAGATGTGGGCGGCGCGGCGGAATCGTATAAGTCTCGCCTGGCTTAAGAACCACGTCTTCTTTGGGATTCCGCAGAAAAACCCGCAGCGTGCCTTCGAGCACATAAAGTGTGTCTTGAACGGTCGTGTGGTAATGCCAGGGTACCTCCTGCGTAGGTGAGATTTGAAGCTCGGCAATGTGGAAGCCAGGTCTTTCCGCATGCCGCATCCGCCGTTCGGTCTCGTATACATTTGTCGTGTCGTTATGTGATTCCACGGAACATTCCTTTAGAAGCGAGCTTCGATATGCGGCGCCACTCATCGGCTGCATCTGTCACTCCACCTTGATGCCCGACGCCTTGATCACTTTCGCCCACTTCGGAAGCTCCGATCTGATTACCGCCGCGAACTCCGCCGGCGAGTTGCCGATTCCTTCCAGTCCCTGATCGGCGAGTTTGGTGCGCAGGTCGCGTAGCGATAGCAGCTTCACTGTTTCGAGATGGAGCTTCCGAACCGTTGCCGGCGGAAGCCCTGCCGGCCCAAGTAGTCCGAACCAAAGTGTTACTTCGAAACCCGGATAGCCCGACTCCTCGACCGTTGGCACATCTGGGAACGTCGCCGCGCGCCTCAACGAGGTCACCGCGAGTGCGCGCAGCTTTCCTTCGCGCACCAAGGGCAAAACACTCGATACAGGACTGAACATCATCGTGACGCGCCCGCCAAGCAGGTCTGGTATCGCCGCAGTCACGCCTTTGTACGGGATGTGCCGAATGTCAACGCCGGCAGCAGACTTGAGTAACTCAGCAGCCATATGGGTACTGGTACCGCTCCCGCCCGAGGCAAACGTCAACTCGCCTGGTCGCACACTCGCGAGCTTGATCAGCTCCTGGACATTCTTCGCCGCCACGGCGTTGTGAACCACCAGCATATTTGCCGACGTGGTTACCTGCGAAATCGCCGTCAAGTTCTTCACCGGGTCATATGCGAGTTTGTAGAGGTTGGGATTGATGATGAGTTGGGACTGGCTCAGTAGTCCGAGCGTGTAGCCATCGGCCGTTGCCTTCGCTACGCGCTCTGCTGCGATATTGCCTGCAGCGCCAGTGACGTTGTCGATCAACACCGGCTTTTCCCACGACTCAGCCAAGTATTGGCCTAGGAGGCGCGCGACGATGTCCGGCTGACTGCCGGGCGGGAAGCCGACAACGAGTCGAATCGGCTTCGCGGGGTAATGCGTTTGCGAAGCAGCGTTCTCCGCGATCAGCAGTGCCACCAGGCCAAAAATGAGACGAGATATGTCCGTCATTTTTCCTCCTCTATATCACTCGATTTCACGCCCGAATCGAAGTGGGCGAGAGGTGCCGCTGCAAGACGAATACGAGCGGGCCAATTCTCTAGTGCACCGACTGACGATATGCGGCGATCAAGATGTCACTAAGCTAGTCGCCCGCGCGAGATCACACAAATGAATTGTTAGAATTCGTTGCATCCACGGGATTCATATGTCGTTGCGGGAGCGAAAAGG
>JAQGNH010000275.1 GCA_028291945.1 Betaproteobacteria bacterium | reverse complement strand
CGCTCGATTCCGTACGAAACGAACGAAGCGATCACGTGTGCCGAACCCGGAATGATTCCGATCAGAAAGCCGAGCAGACTGCCGCGCGCAATCGGCGCTAGGGAATCGCGAAACTCACGACGCGAGGGCATGAGCTCTCGCAGCGTAGGGACTTTTATTTTCGGGCCTTCGAGCTGTCCGGCGGTAAGGAGGATCTCCGAAATGCCGAACAGTCCAACTGCAACGGGAACGATACCAACGCCGTCACCGAGGTCGATGATGCCGAAACTGAATCGAGTATATCCGCTCATGGCATCGATGCCGATCATGCCGAGCAGCAATCCGAACGCGGCCATCGCTAGCGTCTTCAACATCGAGCCGCCGCTCATGTAAGCGAGGATAAAAAATCCCATCAGCAGCAGCGCCGTGTATTCGGGAGGACCGAAGCGCAGCGCAAATGAGGCGAGAGTGGGCGCGAGCAGCATCAGCCCGACCACACCCAATGTCCCTGCGATGAACGAACCAATCGCCGCGATCGCGAGCGCAGCACCTGCCCGGCCATTCTGCGTCATCGCGTAACCGTCGACGCACGTCATCACCGATGCAGCTTCGCCGGGGATACGCATCAGGATCGATGTCGTCGAGCCGCCATACATCGCACCGTAATAGACCCCGCCCAACAGCACCATTGCGATGATCGGGTTCAAACCGAACGTCGCAGGCAGCAGCAAGCTGATCCCGGCGAGCGGTCCCAATCCCGGCATCATGCCGACCAGCGTACCGATGATGCAGCCCGCAAACGCGTAAGCGAGGACGTCCCACTGCAGCGCGACCTGGAAGCCGAGCACGAGGTTCTGCAGCGTGTCGCCCATCAGAATCCCCAGGGACCGCGCGGCAGCGGCACTCGCAGCAGCGTGCCGATGAAGTAATACGACAGTAGAGAAAACGCGATCGAAACGGCTGCCACAGCAAAAGGCTTCTTCTGTTCGAGCACCCCGAGGAAGAATACGAGCAGCGCAATAAGGGTGATGCGGTACCCGAGCGGCTCGAGAGCGTAGGTGGCGACCGCGCAGGCGGCGAGGATCATCAGCGCGCGTTTTGCTTCTGGCCATCGCATCTCACTCATCGGCGGCGATGTGCGTCCTTTGAATGCGATCAGCAATCCCATGACGCCGAGAAAAACGGCGATGAGTTGCGGCGTATAGCCGGGTCCCGGCTCCTGCAAGGACCCAAGCGGGTATGTGCGATTCTGCCAACCCACAAACACGGCCAATGCGAACAGCATGAGCCCGGAGAGCTGGTCGTTACGCAGGCGTGCGAAGCTCATGTAAACCTTCCCCTTTTAGACCTAAGCTACTGAATTCTGGTGGTGGCATACCCCGGCATCGCCATGAATGCGTTGTCCGAAGCAGCGCGGCTGGGTACGCCGCAGCGGTGCATGATTCAGCAAGTGGGAATATTATTCGAGTACCGCCTGTTGACTATGAGCCATTGTCCAAGGAGAGCCCCATGTTTGGATCGCGCGTCCTGATTGCTGCATTCACGATACTGCTCACCAGCGTAACAAGCCACGCAAGTATCATCCTTAAGGCAAACCTCACCACCAGTCAGGAACCCGCCCTCGTCGGCCCTACAACGACAACGGGAGCCGCACGGCCTGTGCCATTTGGCACGGCCACATTTACTCTCAACGATGCGCAAACGGCACTTAGCTTCGTGGCGACGATCTTCAACATCGACTTTTTCGGTACTCAGACAGCCGACGTAAACGACAATTTGGTTGCCGCGCACATCCATTCCGGCGCTCTGAATCCAGCAACCAACACAAGGCCCGTTGCTTGGGGTTTTTTTGGCTCGCCTTTTAACGACACCAATCCTGCTACCCTCGGGGGACTGCTCGGGGACTGCACTCCATTTACAGCCGGCGTAGGTGGAACGTGCGCTGGCACGTGGGACGCGCCCGAAGGCAATGGCACCACCCTCACGGCACAGTTGTCGGCCATATTAGCCGGAAACACGTATATTAATTTTCACACCACGCAGAACCCGGGCGGTGAAATCCGCGGCCAGATTCTCGCTGTGCCGGAACCCGCGTCGCTCGCCCTCCTCATCGCGGGGCTATTCGGCGTGCTCAGCTTCGGAATCGCAAGGAAACGTTAGTGGGGACAGGGCGGCACCCGCCACTTCCTCCTATTTCTTCTGTTCCAGCTTGCCGACGCCTATGACTACGTCGGCAAGGCGCCTTGCGTCGGCCATCCAAATGTAGGAAAACCCCGGCGCGTTGATATAGTTGACTGGCGAATTCGTTTCGGCATCATGACCTTGAACTCGGCGTCTTCGACGGCCCTGCGAGCCGCATTGCACAGTACGTCATGTCGGGTTCGGTTGTGCCCGTGGGCGCAAACATCCCCACCCCGATCAGATATTCCAACGATGAATGAGCATAGCCTGTTTTAGTCATGGCTCGTGAACCACACAAGCAACAAAAAGAGCACGACAAGGCCGCCCGCCACCCAATACAGCTCTAAATGAAGCGCGAGCCCGAGCAGGCCCACCATAAACATCGTTTTGATAATCGTCATGATTCCGCCTTCACATGACTGCACGGGCATTCAACCGGTCATGGTTTGTTTCCCTTGAGGCCTCTTATGCTAGATCGTGAGAGCACACGGATCCGCTTATTGAGGCGGTGGTGAAGACGGTCTTCGCGAGGCACGCTTGGTGAACCATGTACCAAGCAGATAGACCACAACCACGCCGCTGGCCAACCAGTACATTTGCAAGTGAAGCACGAGGCCAAGGAGGCCTACCAGTATCATCGTAAAAATAACTGTCATGTGTCCTGTGTTTCGGGTGCTGAAGCGCTGTCATGCACGCTGCACAAACGTCACAGCGCATGCAAGAAACAGGGCTCCGAAGAGCCCTTGAAGAGCGCCGCCTCCGTTTCCGGAAATGACGGCTTGAGATCATTATGTACTCGCCAATAGTCCTGGCCAAGCGAAACCACGCAGTCTTGCTAGCGGCGGTCCCACTAATCGGTGCGCGGCGCAGGTTGACGCATCAGGTGACGTACCAAGCTCGCCAATAGCCAGGTCGCCCAGACGATCGTCACAATCAGCATCATCGCCGCGACGTCTGCCGGAGGCACAAACAGGCCTATAGAGCCGACGAGCACCGCAATGAGCAGCACTTGTCCGAACCACGCTGCATAGAACATAGCATCTCTCCCTCACTTTGATACTCGTTCAGCGTACGTCTGGCGCAGCCGGTGAACGCGATAAACGACGAGCTCGAGAAGATATTCGGCACAGCAACGATCAATTCGTAGCACCACTTCAAGTGGCTGCATGAGGACGCGCGCGACAGAATCATCGGTTTGCCGGTGGATGGCTAAACAGGAAGAAGTTGCTTGCGCCTGACAGCGCCTGCGCCACGTAGCAACTGCAGTAAATCCGAGCTGTTATCGAGCAGCCGAGCTGTCGGATCACAGAGCCGATATAATCCGCGACCATGTGCGGAAGATATATCAGAGCAAAATCGCTCAGAACCTACGCGCGTGCAGCGAGCCTAGAGCCTTCGATTTCTGCCCCCGCCCAAGAGAGCACCCCATGACAGCCTGCAACAAATGCGATGTTCTCGTGACCGCGCCTGCCAAGACGGAGCCTCATGAGGACCTGCGGATGGAAGCCTCTATCGAGACTCTCTCGGGCACACGCGAACAATTTGCCTGCACGAGTTGCCAGTCGAGATTGACGCGCTTTATTGCCAGGCAGATGTCTCCGCCGCCGAGCGATGTCTGGAGATGGACCTACGTCTGATTCGGCCGATCAGACCTCGGAAGCGGTCTGCGTCTCCGAAGCTTCGATGAATCAGCCAGCGCGCCGTACGGACGATCGACTGCGGCTAAAAACGATCCACGTGCATCCGCTTGGCGTCGATTTGTCGATGCTTTTTAAGTCACCGGATTTTGCAATGTCCCAATCGGCTCGATCGTGATCGCCACCGTGTCCCCCGGCTTGAGGAATTTGGGCGGATCGAAGCCGATACCTACACCGGCGCACGTCCCTGTCGCGATGAGATCGCCAGGCTCGAGGGTCATGACCTTCGACAGTGTTTCGATCAGCGTGGGGATATCGAATATGAGCTGGCTCACGTAGGCGTCCTGCCGCACTTCTCCGTTCACCTTGGTCAGCAGCCGTAGCTGCGTCACATCCTCGATATCGTCGGCCGTAACGATGCACGGCCCCATGGGACAGTATCCGTCGAGGCTTTTGCCCAGGAACCATTGCTTGTGGCGGTTCTGCAGCGTGCGCGCAGTCGCATCGTTCACGATCGTATAGCCGTATACGTGATCGTAAGCGCGCGTCTTGCTGATGTTGCGGCCGCCTTCGCCGATGACGACCGTAAGCTCACCTTCGTAATCCGACGAGTGGGTATAGTCGTTCGCGGTCGGTATCGCTTCTCCGGGCCCGATCACGGAGTTCGGCCATTTCGTGAAGATGATCGGCTCCTCGGGGATCGCGTCCTTGCCGGCGCTCGCATCGAACCCGCTGTTGTGAAACTCCCGCGCGTGGTCGTGGTAGTTTTTTCCTACGCAAAGTATGTTCTTTGCAGGACGCGGAAAAGGCGCGTGTATCTTGACCGTGTCGGCGGGAATGCGGCTTTCGCCGCTCTTCACTGCACGGCGAGCGCGCTGCAAGCCGTTCTTACCGAGCGCGACGAACTGAGTCATCTCGCGCGGCAAACGACTGCCAGCGGCGAGATCGACGACCGTGTTGGACTGAGCGTCGTGGACCCCGATGCGCATGCCCTGCGTATCGGAAAACGTCACCAATCGCATGCTCTGCTCCTGCATTTTTAATGGCGCGCCAGTATGCGTCGGCGCCCAGCTGCCAGTCAATCGGAGAGAGGCGGCTGTTAGACTCGAGCCATCGTGCTCACAAGTCTCGTCAAGGTCGAACCGTCCGAAACTCGCGCCGTCGTGTGGTCGTTTCTCTATTTTTTTGCGCTGCTTTCGAGTTATTACATCCTGCGCCCTGTGCGCGAAGAGATGGGCATACAGGCAGGCATCGGAAATCTGGCGTGGCTCTTCACCGCGACGTTCTGCGTGATGCTGGCGGCAGTACCACTATTCGGCTGGCTGAGCGCACGTCTTCCGCGTCGCACGCTGCTGCCGCTGATATACGGTTTTTTCGGCGCGAATCTCGTCATATTCTTTGTTGCTTTTCAAATCGAAAGTCTGCGCGTCCAGACCGCGCAGGCGTTTTTTGTCTGGCTCAGCGTCTTCAATCTGTTCGTCGTGTCGGTCTTCTGGAGCTTCATGGTCGACCTCTACACCGAAGCGCAGGGCAAACGCTTGTTCGGCTTCATCGCAGCGGGCGGCACTACCGGCGCGATCGTGGGTCCGGCGATCACGGCGAGCGTAGTCAAGCTCACGGGGCCCGTTCCCCTGCTGCTGATCTCGGCTGCCTTGCTCGGGTTCGCGATCTTCTGCATAAGCCGGCTGAATGCCTGGGCCGCGATGGAGCACCGTCGAGGCGCATCTGCCGCGTCGGCGCGCGGAGAACCGGTCGGCGGCAGCATCTGGGCCGGTGTGCGCAGCGCGCTCGGCTCTCCGTATCTGCTGGGCATCTGTGCCTACCTGCTTTGCTACACGGTACTCTCCACGCTTATTTATGTGGAGACGCTGCGTCTGATCGCGGAGGCTTACGACAGCCCGGCGACGCGTACGCAGCTTTTCGCTGGAATGGATTTGGGCGTGAATGCCTTGACCCTCGTTATGCAGCTAACCCTCACTGCGCGCATGTTCGAGCGCTTTGGAGTCACTGTAACCCTCGCGCTACTGCCTGCTTTCGCGCTGATCGGGTTCGCCGCGCTGGCAGTGGTACCGCTGCTCGCGATACTGGTCATCTTCGGCGTCATCCGGCGTGCTGGCGAATTTGCGCTGTCGAAGCCCGCGCGGGAAATCCTGTTTACCGTCTTGCCGAGAGCCGAGAAATACAAGGCGAAAAATTTCATCGACACGGTGGTTTATCGCGGCGGCGATGCAGCGTCAGGCTGGTTCAGCAAAGCGCTGCGCGAGCAATTCGGGCTCACGCTGTCAGCGGTCTCGTGTGCAGCTCTGCCCATCGCAGCTGCATGGGTTGCTGTTGCGCTTTGGCTGGGACGTCGACACAAGAATATGGCCGCACCATCGAGCGTCAGCGGGGCGCAATAAAAAAGGGCGCCGAGGCGCCCTCTGCAGGTCGATTTGTAGAAAACTCAACCTTTCGCGGCTCGCGCCGGCCGGCTTCGCTTGCCCGTGCCCTTGGGCGTGTCGGTCGTAGTGGTAGTCGTAGTCGTCGTCGTGCTCGCCGCACCTGGCGCACTGGATGTGCTGCTGGCGCTTCCGCCTTTGCTCATGCTGCTGCTACCGGATTTGTCCTTCTTCATTGCGTCGTCGGCTGCGTACGCGCCTGCAACCGCCGCGGCCATAAATCCAGCGAACACCACCATTGTCAGCTTCTTCATATATCGTCCTCCCGTATGTATTTGGCATAGCGCCGGACGCAAGACTACCACCGCTACTTATGATCCGCTATACCAGTTGTAACCTTGGTCTTCCCAATAGCCGCCGGGATCCGTGTTGCTCACGAAAAGCGCCGTTATGTGCTTGGGATTTTTGAAGCCGAGCTTGGTAGGCATCCGCAGCTTCATGGGAAAGCCGTACTCGGGCGGCAGGATCTGGTCGCCGAACCTGAGCGTGAGGAGGGTCTGGGGATGCAGTGCCGTCGGCATGTCTATGCTCGTGTAATAGTCGTCGGCGCACTTGAAACCGACGTACCGCGCCGTTTTGTCCGCGCCGATTCGATCCAGGAAATCACTGAAGCGCACTCCGCTCCATTTGCCGATGGCGCTCCACCCTTCAACGCAAATATGACGCGTAATCTGCGAGGTCTGCGGCAGCTCGTAAAGCTCGGGCAGCATCCAGGGTCTCTTCTCGCGCACGAGACCCGAGATTTCGAGGCGATAGGTCGAAGGATCGACCGTCCTGACCTGATCGATGCCGTAGTAAGCATTGAACGGAAACGGTCGGGTGATGGCGCTTTCCGGAAACTCCGGGGCCAGCCGTGCCGGATCGAAAATGAGGTCCTGCACACGGTCATTCCATCGCGACATTGCGGTCAGAACTTTCTGGACCGATTGCTGGTTCGTGACGTCGCAACCGGAGAGCAGCGTGAGCGCGCCGACGCTCAAACCTCGCTTGAGGAAAATACGCCGCTCGACACTCGAGATCTCTCTTCGCGAGAAATCGTCCAGGCTCGCCGCCATGCCTTTGCGCTTCATCTGCAGCTCCTCATAACATGTCGAGATCTGAAGGGACGAATCACGTCTTCGTTCTCACCCGCCCCGTAAACATCGAAGGCAGGGTGCGTGGCACCAGCGCCACCATCAGCACGTGCACGAACACGAAGAATACAAGCGCCGACATTGCGAAGAAATGAATATAGCGCGCGCCTTCATAGTCACCCATCAACGCGCCCAGCGCGTGGAACTGAACCGGTTTCCAGATGACGAGACCGGATAGCACGAGCAGCGTGATGATCGCGATGACGCCCACGTACGCTGCACGCTGGGCGGCGTTATAAACCGTCAGGTCATCATGAGCGAGCCGGCCGCGCAGCGCGTTGCCGATATCGTGGAGCACAGCCGACGGGCGCAGCGGCAGCATCTTCCGGCGCAGATGGCCCGAGACGATGCCATAAGTCAAATAGGCGATTCCGTTGAGCGCCAGCAGCCACATCGCCGCAAAATGCCATTGGAGCGCTCCCGCGAGCCAGCCGCCAAGCGTCCAATCGTCAGGAAACCTGAAGCCAAAAAGCGGCGAGGCGTTGTAGATGCGCCAGCCGGATACAACCATGATCAGGATCGCAAACGCATTGACCCAATGCGTTATTCGGACGGCAAGCGGATGGATCTTCTGGTATCTACTGCCAGGGCTCATGTTTCTCTCCTGCGGACGAGCACGACGGTTTGCACGTATGTCGCAGCGGCCTGGCTAACCTTACATCGGAGCGCAGAAACTGCATCGAAGGCCCGCCTTGTCAGGCGCGTGCGAGGACCCTGAAGGTGCTGTACGGCCACCCGCTCAGACAGATCGCTCGGTTTCAATGCTCCTCGATCACGTGCTTCAGGTTATCGACCGTGACCGGAATGTGCAGGAAATCGATGCGCGGTTGCGCGCCGTACTTCTGCGCGACCATTTCTTTCCATTCGCCGGTATAGCACGCCTGCGCGTCGGCTTTCGAGCGCCACAGGTAAATGCCGCCCGCGCGATCTCCGGCTTCCGAAACCCAGTAATGCTTCCGCACGAGTCCTGCCTTGTCGAGGTACTTCGGTGCAGTCGATCTGAATACCCGCGCCGCCGCCGCGACACTCCACGCGCCCGGCAACTCGAACGTCACGATCGCAACGATCATGGTGTCCCCTGAAGGAATTTCAGAGCAGGTTCGATCGCGTCATCTGCAATTTTCTCCAGCTCTTCCCGCGTGCGATTCTGAATGGGATGCGGCACGAAGACGATCGCCGGGTCGAATCCGAGCGCCTTGGACTGCACTTCGACCGCGTCGGCAAATTCCACCGTGACTATTGAAACGCCCGGGATGCCGCGACCGTCGAGGTTCATGAGGTCGTGCAAACTGCACGACGTGCATGAGCCTCAATCCGACAGCGCAATCAGCACCGCGTCGGCTTCGCTCACGACCTGTTGCATCACCTCGATCGGCGCGACTTTCGCGTTCGTAGGCTTTGCATAGCGCCGCGTTTTCACACCGCGTTCGCCGAGACGCTTCTCGATCTGATCGAGGAACTCATTACTGCGCGTCTTGCCAATGTCGAACAACCCCACTGTCAAGCCCTCAAGTGAGGCTGGCGACTTCACCCGCGGCCGCTTGATCGCGGTTGTTTCGGCTGTGGGGTCACGTAACCAGTTCATACACACTCCTTTCGTAATTCGTAATTCGTAATTCGTAATTCGTAATTCGTAATTCGTAATTCGTAATTCGTAATTCGTAATTCGTAATTCGTAATTCGTAATTCGTAAAAGAGCGACTAAATCGGTGTTATGTGGTTTACTTTTACGGCACCGTTTGCGGCCTATCGCTGACGCCTCGCCATTCACGATTGACGAATCACGGTTTACGTCACGGTTCACGGTTCACGGATCTCCTTCGTCACCGGCTGCAGCTCCGTTTTGTTGCGGCCCGCAAGCCATCCGGGCAGGATCGCCGAGAACAATCCCGCATGGCCGCCGGCGCGCACGATCATCAATCCATCGTCGTGAAACTTGGGTACGCTTTCACCGGCACGCTCTTTAGGCACGCCTTCGCCTATTCCATCGAGGCCGCCGAGTATTTCGTTCCCGGGCCGTATGGTTGCTTCATACAGCGCTCGCTCGATGCGCTTGCGGTCCCATCCTGCTTCTTTGTAGATCCGGTAATGTTCGGGCGAGAGCACGACGACTGCGCGTGCCGATTGCACCAGACGGGGATGGCCGATTTTTACGAGCGACAGCCCGAACGAGCGCGACAGACCTTCAGGCGTGCGCGTTTTCTGGTCGACGAACGCTTCGACGCCGTGGCCTTGAAACAGCGTCACCGTCGAAGCGCTGCGCGCGAATCCGCGTGCGACCGAGAGCGGCTCCCACGATGGGTCCGACTCATCTTCGGCGAAGCACAGGGTAAATTTGCTCGGCGCGCCCAGGGTCGCGCGATCGGCTTCGCCGGGCCTGCCGCCCCCGACGTTGCGAACGATGAGATTCAGTGCTCGTCCGATCGTCGCATTGGCACGGTTGCCCTGCCCGAGCGCGTTGATGCCGGAATTCATCCCGATCTTTTTCGCGACCGGTCCGTTGACGATGATCACCGGACTCGAAAAATATGTGGTGGCAAGCACACCGTGCAGCGTGAAGACGGGCTCGAGTGCAGCTTGCAGCGCGGCAAGCAAGACCGGCATGTATTCAGGTTTGCAGCCGGCGAGCACGGCATTGATTGCCACTTTTTCGACCGTGCAAGGCGCGAGATAGGGTGGAATCTCGCCCACCACTTCATCGGCGCGCCGGGTCGTACCTGAAAGCATCCGCAGAACACGCGCGTCGGTCGGCGGCGTGACCGGCAGGCCATCAGTCCAGCCTCGCTCGAAACACAACTCGATCGGGTCGTCCGTTTCGGCGAATTCGATCTTGCGCGAAAGCAGCGTCCCGCCTCTGTGTTTCGCTTCCAGTCGCTCGGCCACACCGGGCTCGAGTGAGCGTGACCCTCACCCCGGGCGCAATGCAGGCAGGTCCTTGCCCAAGTCCTGCAGCCCGGTCACGCGCTGCCAGCCGTGCCTGTCCCAGCCTACGACGCGCTCCGATTCACGACCGTTCGTGTAGCGTATCAAGGTCGGCGTCGATTCGATGTTGTTCAACCACGAGGCATCGAGCTCGCGATCGTCGATGACCTGAACGCCGCCGGGAAACTGCGGATCGTCCTGTGAAACAGCACGGAAATCCGGTACGGCCTGTGCAACTTCACGCAGCTGCTGCTCGATGAGCGTGCAGGTCGGGCATGCGCGCTTGACGAAAACGACCAGCCCGTCAGTTGGAATGGCGGATACAGCCATGGATGATCCCGGATTTGCAGACCTTGCTAGTGTACTCGATCACAGCAGCGCGCCTCGTGCGCGCGATGTTATGATCGATTTCGAGCCTCTCGCCACGGTCTATCACTACGCGTCTCGGGCAGCCAGCACCTTGCCATCGAATATCTGAACTGCTGACCTCAACAAATCGCGCTCATGTTTGCCAGCAAAAGCCCAGACGCGGGCGCGAATCTTTCAGGCCACAATAGGCGCGGGACTAACCGGCGCTCCGCGCTCAAGGCGCTTGCGGCCGTCGCGCTGGCGGCGCATCCTGCATTTTCAGCGATGTCGACCGGGAACGGCCCGATGTTATCCACTCGACCCATACCGCGCAGCGGCGAACACTTACCCATCGTCGGGGTAGGCACCTGGCAAACTTTCGACGTGAGTCCGAATGCACCCGAACGCGCGGAGCTGAAGGCAGTACTGCGCGCGCTCATCGAACACGGTGGCAAGGTGGTCGACTCATCTCCGATGTACGGCGAGGCCGAACGCGTGGTCGGCGATCTCACCTCCGAGCTCGGACTGCGCGATCGGCTATTCTTAGCCACGAAAGTATGGACCAGCGGCCGCGAAGCAGGTATTCGGCAGATGGAGCAGTCTTTGAAACTCACGCGCGTCCAACGCATGGACCTGATGCAGATCCACAACCTGCTCGATGTGGCGACGCACACGAAAACACTGCTCGACTGGAAAGCCGCCGGCCGCGTGCGCTACATTGGCGTAACGCACTATCACTCTGGCGCTTACCGGGATCTGGAGCGGCTGGTGAAAACGCAGCAATACGAGTTCGCCCAGTTCAATTTTTCGATGGGAGAACGCGAGGCCGAGAACACGCTGTTGCCGGCATGCGCTGACAGTGGGACCGCGGTGATCGTGAACAGGCCTTACGCGGAGGCAAACCTTTTCGGGCGCGTGAAAGGGAAGCCGCTTCCACCTTGGGCTGCTGATTTCGATTGCACGAGCTGGGCTCAGTATTTCCTGAAATGGATACTCGGCCACCCTGCCGTCACATGCGTCATTCCGGGTACTCGACGTCGCGCTCACCTCGAGGATAACGTGTCCGCCGGCATGGGTCGCTTACCCGACGCCGCCATGCGGCGCCGCATGCTGGAATATCTTCAGCAGGTGTAGATGCAGGACGGCTGATGAACTTTCTTGCGCCGGAGATGTTGTGGCTGCTGTTAGCGGTACCCGCGCTGGTCGCGGGCTACATGCTGCTGCTCCGCCGCAAGAAGGTGACAGCCGTGCGCTACGCGAGCCTCGCGCTCGTGAAAGAGGCGCTCGGTCCCGGTCAGCGGTTCCGACGCCACATCCCACCGCTCCTGTTCCTTTTGGCCATGACGGCGATTCTCGTTGCTGTGGCTCGCCCGGCCGCCGTCATCACACTGCCATCCGAGCAGCGGACGATCATACTCGCCATCGACGTGTCTTTGAGCATGCGGGCAAGCGACGTGGAACCCAGCCGCATTGCGGCCGCGCAGGAAGCTGCGAAAGCGTTTATTCAGAATCAGCCATCGGACGTGCGCATCGGTATCGTCTCTTTCGCCGGCACCGCCCTGCTCGTGCAGGCACCCACGCAGAATCGCGAGGACTTGATTGGCGCTATCGACCGGCTCGAGTTGCAGCGGCATACAGCGATAGGCAGCGGGCTCATCATGGCCCTTGCAACCCTTTTCCCGGACGCCGGGATCGATCTCGAATCGATGTTATTCGGCGGCGGGGCGCGCGATGCGCGACGCGGCGTCGCGATCAATAAACCAGCCAAATCCGAACCGAAGCAGTTCACGCCCGTCGCACCTGGCTCGTACGGGTCGGCCGCCATCATTCTGCTGAGCGACGGGCGCCGCACGACCGGCCCGGATCCGCTCGATGCAGCGAAGATGGCTGCGGACCGCGGCGTTCGCGTATTCACGGTGGGACTCGGCAGCGCCGAAGGCGGCACGGCGGGCTTCGAGGGGTGGTCCATTTACATGCGCTTCGACGAGGAAACTTTGAAGGCGATCGCGGACGTCACCAAAGCCAGCTATTTCTCAGCAGCCAGCGCTGCGGAGCTGAAGAAAATCTATCAGGAATTGAACGCGCGCTTCCTGATGGAAAAGAAGGAAACCGAAATAAGCGCGCTTTTTACTGCACTCGCAGCCGTGTTCGCAATCACAGCGGCCTCACTGTCGGTGCTTTGGTTCAATCGTTTGAGCTGACGCAGGCTTTAGTTGTTCGGGTCTGGCTTTGGTCGATAGCACCAGGCCTTCGATGCTCTGCGCAAGCTGCAGCATGCGGTAAGTGCGCTCGCAGTCCTCGCGCTGATCGGCTGGACATGAGCACCCAGCCACGATGTGTTCGACAGTGAGCCCCATTCGATGCGCGATACCGAACGCGTGCGTTCGCCAGCCCCAGCCGATGTCGTCTTCGAGCCCGTTCAGCTGATCGACCAGCGCGCCATTGAGCAGGAAAGGTCCGTAACTGTAATCAAAGCTCTGGCCGATGACTTCAGCGCAGCAGCGATTGATAACGCTTTCGGTGAACTGTTGAAACGGCGGAAATGTGGACAACGCGGCCTGCGAACGCGCAGCGAGCACGACTCCGGTTTCACCATCGTCGGGCGCATCCGCAATAAAGGTTGCCATACGCGCGCTGAAGAACTCTCTCTTATCGGGTTCGGCATACAGAATAAATCGCGCGCCTGATTTGCGCGCTGCCTCGAGACTGCGCCGCACCTGTGGCCACAGTCCCGCCCCTCGCGGTTCGCAAACGTTAAAACCCGGAAAACGCCGCAGCTCATCGACGAAGTCTTCGCCAGAACCGCCGTCCGTGAGGTAGACCGGAATATGTGCTGCAGCAAGCTCGCGCAAAGCGGCGTGCAATAGAGTTTGTTCGCGCATGTCTCGCGCCAGAGTCATCGTCGCAATCGCGACATCCCGTGTATTCATAAGCCCTCATTGTTACCGCGTGAAGTGCGACTGCAAGTAACGGGCGCACTGCGAGCGGCCGTTCGCCTGTTCTCGGCATAGCAGTTGCGAGCAACAGGGCGCCTTATTTTTTAGGAGTACGATCATGATCAAGCCGCTATGTATTGCGATTGGAGCCGCATTCGCAATCTCCAGCGCCGCGCTGCCGGTGTACGCGAAGGACGCAAAGGGCCGAACGGCGAGTGATGCGCGCTCCAGTGAAAAGGTAACGAAGACACGAAGACACAAGAGCTCGGGGTTAAACGTCGGACGCTCCGATGAACCGATCGTCGACCAGTGCCGAACTTTGCGAGGCGCACCACTCGCGCTGTGCCTGCACGAGAAGCGCGGGGATTCCTACGCTGAACAGTGGCGCGCGATAGTTGCGGGCAATCCGACCTTCGCTGCCGGTGGCACCGGAGCAACCGGTGCGGCCGGTCCGACCGGCGTCACGACGTCCCCACGGCCGAATGAAACCCAGCCGGGTGCCACCGCCGGGCAGAAGGCTTCGGACCGTTAACAACGCACTGCACACATTCGGGGCGCCGCAGTAGAAGTCGGCACGCGATAGGGGCGGCGCCCGGGCAGCTATCGACCGGCCGCTTCCCCGAGAGGCGAGGAATGCGCCGCAGGGACTGGGAGGTCCCGCCCTGGCGCGCATCCTGCTACCGGTGGTCGTAGTGTTAAGTACCGCGCGCACGGAAAGCTTCAGGAGGAGTCCCCCGCGCCAAGGACGCTCATGATATTTCTGTCTCGCGAGTTATTGTGGCTGCTCGTTGCTGTCCCTGGAGTCGTCGGCGCCTACATCATGGTACTTCGACGTAGAAAGCTCGCGTTGCGGTACGCGAGCTTGCGCTTGGTGCGCGACTCGGTGGGCGTTACCCCATCATTGCGGCGGCACGTTCCGCCCGCATTGTTCCTTCTCGCGCTCATCGTGCTCCTGTTAGCGATCGCACGCCCTGCGGGCATCGTCAACGTGCTGTCCGCGCAGCGCACGATCATTCTTGCTATGGATGTTTCGCTGAGCATGGCGGCGACCGATGTGGCGCCGAATCGCCTCGCCGCCTCGCAGGCCGCCGCGCGAGCTTTCATAAAGGCGCAGCCAAGCGATGTGCGCATCGGGATCGTATCGTTTGCTGCGACCGCCGACCTCGTGCAGCCGCCAACGGCTGATAGGCGCCTCCTCAACGCAGCGATCGAACGTCTCCAGCTCGATTACCACACCGCTATCGGCACGGGCATCATCGCCGCTCTGATCACGATCTTTCCAGACGCAGGTCTGGACCACAATTTCGACATCTTCGGCCTCGGCGGCTTTCCCGAAGGACTTCGCCCGGCGTCACTCAATGGGGTAAGCAACGTCAACATCAAAGCAGATGTCGTAGCTCCGGGCTCGTATCCTTCCGCTGCTATCATTCTACTAACCGATGGCAGTCGAACAATGGGGCCCGATCCGCTGACCGCCGCGCACATGGCCGCGGATCGCGGTGTACGCATTTTCACTGTCGGATTCGGGAGCGCGAAAAGCGCCCGGGTCGACGTCGACGGCTGGTCGATGGACGTCGGATTCGATGAGGGCTCTCTCCGAGAGATCGCCAGCATTACTCGTGGCGAATACTTCCACGCCAACACGGCCGCCGCCTTGCACAGCATCTACCAGGATCTCAGCGGACGTCTTATCGTCGAACGGAAAGAAACCGAGATGACGGCGCTCTTTACTGCAATCGCCGCAATTCTGTCGCTCGTGGCCGCGATGTTTTCCGTCTTGTGGTTCCCGCGCACCGCTTGACGCTCCGGTGCTTTGCACGCTGTAGTTTTACGAACGTCTCAAGCACCGAGCTGGTCAGCCAGATCGAGAAAACTGTCAGCGTTGAAGGTAAAGCCCGGTTCGGAAGCAAGGTCCGGATTGTTGTTGCGGCCGTATTCGTGGGGCCGTTTGATGAAAGCGGTTTTGAGCCCGTGCTGAGCCGCGCTGCGCAGGTCGTGTTTGTGTGCGGCGACCATCATCACCTGCTCGGGCTTGAGGTCCAGCACATCAGCCGCGCCCAGGTACATCTCGGGATCCGGCTTGTAATGGTGAAACGTCTCTGATGACAAGACGCAATCCCATGGCAATCCGCCTTGTTTGGCCATGTTGACGAGGAGCCCGGTGTTTCCGTTCGAGAGCGTCGCGATGATGTAGCGCTGCTTCAGCCGCTTCAATCCCCGAGGCGCATCAGGCCACGGCTTAAGGCGATGCCAGACGAGATTCAAGTGCGATTTTTCGTCTTCGGTGAGTGCATCCTCGATCCTGAATTGTACGAGCAGCTCATCCAGTATCATCCGGTGCAGTACATCGATCTTCGACCACGGCAGCTCTCCGCTGCGCACGCGATCCATGGCAGGCCTGTAGCCCGCGCGCCACGCTTTGGTGAACTTGACGGCGTTTATGCGCATACCTTTCTGCGCTGCCAGCGCACGCACTTCTCGCGCGACGCTGCCGTGCCAGTCGACGACAGTTCCGAACACATCGAAGGTCAAGGCCTTGATGTCGCTGGAAGCAGGATCAGACACGCTCATCGCCGTCGTGTGAATTCGCGCGGGTTGACTCGATCGATATCCGATTGGACCTGCTCGCGGCTGCGCTCGTAGACGATCTCGCGCCCCATCACGCTGCCCGAATATGCGAGCCCGTTACGCGTAGGCATCAACTCGCACCTGACGCTGTGCACGCCTTCTCCGATGACGACCTCGATCTGGCTCGCCCGCTTGTTCAAGACCACCACGTCCATGGTCTGTCCTGTTTGCGTAACCCGAACTTTGATTTTCTCGCTAATCATTCTTGCGCCTTGAGCATCAGCGGCTGCGTCCGTCGAAGGGAACGCGCTTGATAGTAGCCAGGTCGATGTCCTCGATGCACCGCACATTGACGGCAGCAGTCGGCTCGCCCGTAGGCCCGACCCCAAATCCGAATGGCGCACACCCGCATTTCGGACAAAAGTGATGTTTGATTACGTGCTTGTTGAACGTGTAACTGGCGAGGTTATTCTCCGATGTCGTGAGCCGCAGCTTGTCACGCGGCAGGAACCAGAGCAGATAACCTTTGCGGCTACAGTGCGAGCAATTGCACTCCACGACCTGCTGAACTTCGCCGTCGACGTCGAATGCGACGCCACCGCAATGGCAGCTACCCTTGTACATCTGACCACCTTTCCGATATCAACTGCAATTCAACGTTCAGCGTGACGGGGCATTCTGCGGATTGAGCACGCTGCCGCCACTTTGACCGGAACCCGCGCACGCGAACTTGCGGAAGCGTGCCGCTTGCGGCTGCTGTCGCATGTCCGTGAAGCCGAGCTCGAGCGCTTTCGGGAGCGCAGCCGCATCTATTTCGTATACGTAGAACAATCCCCGGTCCGCGCCGCATACCTGCAACCGCATCGCCCCATCAGACGCACACGCCGACGATAGTACCTTTACACCATTCGTTTGCAGGAGCTTGGCAAACGTTTCGGGCGAGGGCGTTTCATCACCGCATTGCTTGAGGCCACTGTTTCTGACGATTTCGACCGTTGCCGCATTCGCCGCACCCGAGGAGTTCGCCATGGCAGTGTGGATTCCACCGATCAGTATCAAGGCGTACACGGCACAACAAAAGCGGACTTCCATGGCGCGCACCAATACCATCGTTTTTCCTTGCCAAGAGTATGCGCCATGCGCACGAGCTCAACTCGGTGCGCGCGCAGCCTCTTCACGGGCCTGCCGCTCGAAGTGGTTGTCCCAGTACGGGCTGCGCCCCCGAATGGCCTCGAAAAGACTGGAGCCGAAGTAGAGCGGAAAGAAGAAGACGCCCCACCGCTCGTACTGGCGTACATGGACCTGCTCGTGTGCGCGGCAACCTTCGAGAACAGAATGATCTATGCCGAGCACGACGTGCCCGACCGTGATCGCACTGAAGCGCAAAGGATGCGGCAGAGCTGAAACGAGCCGCCCGAAACGGCCTCCCGCGACTTCGATGACACCGTCTACGACGACGGCGGACGCGCCGGCGGTTCGTGCAAAAAGTGCCAGCACGAGGCCTATAGCGGTTGCCGGAAATGCCCAGACATATTTCAGCATGTGACCCCTGTTACGCATGGCTTGCTGCTGGAAGGTTTTTTATGGCGGCTCACGCTGGATTTACAGATTCTGTTCGGACGAAGCGTCTGCGCCGCAACTGGCATGATACGTTCAATTTCCATGTTTGCCGCAAGTACGCGAAAGGCGAAAACCGCCGTCCTGTGGCGGTCGAAACGGGTAATTAAAGGTGCCGTAAGCAGCGCGTGTCGGCCCTCCGCGCTGGCCGGTGCGATACGGTTCCGTCTCGGCCCGTCGGTGCAAGATGGCGACAGCGTCGGGGGGTAGCAACCTGACGCCGGATGACGACAAACAAACGATGATGCGGCCGCACGGCTCGAAAGCAAGCAGAAACGGCGCCGTTACGGCTGCGCGGAAGCAGGTAGCCTGTTGCAGTGCAAAAAAGCGTGCCCACCGTGGAACTTTTCACGAGTCGCAATTGCCTGTAGCCTCTGGAGTTGTATTGCCGGAGGAGGAATACAAATATGTTCAGAGGTCTGCATGCCACGCGCGTCGTGGTGGCGCTGGGTTTGCTGGCGCTCGTTGCTGCCTGTAGTTTCACCCGTTTCGGCTATAACCAGGCGGACACGGTCGCAGCTTGGATGGTCGACGACTATTTTGGTCTCGACGCCCGGCAGAAGTACGACTTCAGCAAGCGGTTCGACCGTTTCTACAGCTGGCACCGCAGTGAGCAGCTCCCCGAATACGCTGCATTCATGCGCACCGCTCGAACCCGGGTCCAGCAGGGGCTCAATCGCGAAGACGTGCTTTGGTTCGTCGATGGCATGAGAACCCGATTCCGCACGACGATGCGCGAAGCGGGCCCTGAGGCAGCGGCGCTGCTCGCTACGATTACTCCGGCCCAGATCGAGACGCTCCAGCGCAAGTGGGAAAAAGACAACACGAAATATGTAAAGGAGCACAAGGTCAACGGCACGGCCGAGGAGCGGACTGAACGCGAGGCGCGCCGCATCGTGAAGACTTTCAAGGAGTGGCTCACGCCGTTGAACGACGAGCAGGAGCAGCGCGTCACCTCGATGGTGCGCGAGCTGCCTCCTATCGAACAGTTCCGCTATGCCGAACGTTTGCGCCGCCAGAAGGATTTTATAGAGCTGCTTGCTCATCGCGCTGAAGATCGCGAGCGGTTTACGGGCCGCGTCACGGAATGGCTCGTTCACTGGGAGCGCGGACGCTCGCAGGACGAGCAGAAGCGACTCGACGCATGGTGGGCCAGGCGTGCAGATATTTTCGTCGCGCTCGACCGCAGCCTGACGCTCGATCAGCGCACGGCATCCCTCCAACGCATGCAGGCGTATGCGGATGATTTCAGTCAGCTCGCGCGTCGGGGCGAGCGCAGCCGCACCGCGCTGAATCCTTAAC
>JAQGNH010000544.1 GCA_028291945.1 Betaproteobacteria bacterium | reverse complement strand
TTCGAAGGCGAAGACATCACGCGCGCGTCCCCGAGACACATCCTTTCCCGCGGCATCGCGCACTGCCCCGAGGGACGGCATGTCTTTCCCGATATGACGGTGCAGGAAAATCTGGAAATGGGCTGCTATCTGCGTTCCGATGCGAGCGCCATCGCAACCGACATTGTGCGCATATTCGAAAACTTTCCCGTGCTCGCCGAACGCCGGCGCCAGATCGCAGGAACACTCTCGGGCGGCGAGCAGCAGATGCTCGCGATCGGCCGCGCCCTGATGTCGAGGCCCAAGCTCGTTCTTTTCGACGAGCCTTCGCTGGGCCTCGCGCCGAATATCGTCGAAAGGACGTTCGAGATCATTCGATCCATACGCACGGAGGGGACCACTGTTTTGATGGTGGAGCAAAATGCCTATGCTGCGCTCGACATGTGCGACCGCGCCTACTTACTGGAATCGGGAACGCTGACGCTCGAAGGCACGGGCCGTGAGCTGATCGACAATCCGCACGTGCGGAAAGCGTATCTCGGCGGTTGATGCCGCTACGGAATCTGTTCGCGCAACCAGGAACATCAGTGATCAAGCCAGAATTCGATGTAAGGCAATTCGTGCAGTCCGCGGGCGATGCAATCGTAGCCGCGAGTGCTGACGGCTCGATTATCTTCTGGAATCCCGCGGCGGAGAGAATCTTTGGCTATACCGAGAGCGAAGCGCTCGGTCAGTCGCTCGATCTGATCATCCCGGAGCGTCTTCGCGAGCGGCATTGGCACGGTTACGCGCAGGTCATGCAGTCGGGGCAAAGCCGCTATGGTGCGGAAGTGCTACGCGTGCCGGCGTTACACAAAGACGGAAGACGTCTTTCGATCGCGTTCACTGTCGCGCTGCAGTTCTCTGAGAACAGACACGTTGAGTCAATCGCCGCAGTCATTCGCGACGAGACCAGTCGCTTCAATGAAGACCGCGCACTGCGGCAACGACTCGCCGAGCTCGAGTCGAGGAACGGCTGACTAAACCCAGTTACTCGCGTCAACGGCCCAACAGCGACCGCAAAAAACCCTTGATGCGATTCCACAGAACCGAAACGACCAGCGAGCCTGCATTGAGCTCCGCAGCAGGCGCTGGCTTGGCGCGCACTGCCTTCGGTCCGGTGCTAGTCTGATTCAAACGGGCTTCGAGATTCTGCACGAAGGCCGCCGTCATGCGCTTCGCGATGTCTTGCACGATGCTCGACCGGCTGAACTGTGCGAGGGGTCCGGTGAGCGTGAAGCCGACATCGACCTCGACACGCGTCGCCGCCCCGCCCTTCTCATCCTGCAGTGCATAGCGAATCTCGCCCCGGGTCGTCGAGCTCGAGCGCGCGTCGCGCGCGCTGCCCTGGATCGTCCCGGAGTGGCTGGATGGATCGCGAACCGCGTCGGCGCTGCCTTCGAACTCGGCAACGATGGGGCCCACCTTGATCCGTATCCGCGTGTCCACGTGATCGTCGGTGCGCATGCCGCGGAGCGACGTGCCCGGCAAACACAACGCCACTTCATCGAGGCGTCCGAAGAATTCCCACACCTTTGCTACCGGATGATCAATGCTGAATGATTGATGCATCGTCGTTTGCTTGCCCGTCGCGGGAGCTCCAGCGATCGGTTTTGGCATTCCCGTCGCCGCAGTGGCTTCGTGTGATCCTTCGGGCCGCGCGATCGCAGGCTTGGATTTTGCGCCCTCACCGTTGAGCTCGGACGCGGGACGCCCATAGACATTGCGATCGGGCTGCACCGATCGCTGGCGCTTGTCTTCAATGTGACCGGAAGGTGGCTTGACGGCCCCGATCACGGCACTCTCCACGCGAGGCGATGAACCGTCCGTGCGCTCTGCAATCACTTTCTGTATGGCGCGGACGATTCCCACATAGCCCGTGCAGCGGCAGAGATTGCCGGCGAGCTCCTTCCGGATACGCGCCTCATCGGCATGCGGGAGGCGCGTTACGATATCCCTCGCGGTAATGAGCATGCCGGGTGTGCAATAACCACATTGCAGGGCGTGTTCGGCGGAGAATGCTTCCCGCAGCTCCGCCATGACGATGTCCTCGTCAAAGCCTTCGATGGTTCGCACATCAGCGCCATCGCAAGTCACGGCATAGGCGATGCACGAGCGCGCGGGTGCGCCGTCGAGCTCGATCGTGCATGCGCCACACACACCGTGCTCGCATCCCAGATGCGTCCCGGTGAGCAGGAGATGCTCGCGCAAAAAATCCGCGAGCTGCAGCCGCGGCTCGACTTCGGCGCTGACCGCCTTTCCGTTTACAGTAAGTTGGATCTTTTTATTCATCGCGGTTCAAAGTGCCGAACGACGCTCGAGCGACTCCTTCGGCAGCGGGTCTCACGCGTTGAGCCGCAAAGCGGCCCGTTTCAGCGCCGTATGGTGTATTTGTCTTTCGTAAGGGTCGTCGCCAACGCCAGCGGCCATAACCGTCGCGAGGACCCGCTCCGAGTCGAACCCCTCGGCAATGAAGTGCGCATCCTCGATCACGTGCGGTGCGCTGTGCGTGGCGCCGATCACCGCCCTGCAGACGTTGCGATCCGGATCGACCAGAACCGCGGCGATGGCTTCGGCAAACTCTCCGGGTTTGCGACAAAATTTGTAGTGGCCCCAACGAGCGGCAGCGGAGAGCTTCGGAATGCGCACGCCGACGAGGATTTCGTTCTCCTCCAGCACCGTCGAGAAGGCTCCGGTCACGAAGTGTTCCACATCCACCTCGCGACGGCCCCGGGGTCCTTCTATGAGTGCTGCTGCGGACAATAGCGGGAGCACGCTGACCCAATCCGCAGCGGGGTCGGCGTGACACATGCTTCCTCCGATCGTGCCGCGGTTTCTCACTGCGCGATACGCGATGTTTGCTGCGACCTCTCGCATGAGCCCACGCGTGACGTCCTGAATTACGCCGTCCTCGATCGCAGCATGCGTGATGCAGCTGCCGAGGACGATGCTGCCGTTCGCATCACTCACAGCGTGCAGCTCGCCTATGCCGCGAACATCGATCACGAGCTGGGGCTGAGCAAGACGCAGGTTGAGCATCGGTCCCAGCGACTGGCCGCCCGCCATGACCTTTGCAGCGCCGCTGCTTCCGGCAAGAAGCTTCACGGCGCCCGCGAGATCGCGTGGCCTTTCGTAGTCGAACGCGACGGGTTTCACGCCAGCCTCGTCGCTTTTGCTGCTTCGGTCGCCGCCAGCAGTCTGCGCGGTGTGACAGGCGTTTCGGTAAGCTCAACGCCCAGATCCGCGAGCGCATCATTCACTGCATTGACGATCGCCGCAGGCGGAGCGATCGCGCCGCCTTCGCCGATGCCTTTCTGGCCGAACTCCGTATAAGGCGACGGCGTCTCCATATGCAGAATGCGCAAGGGCGGCATTTCGGTCGCGCCCGGCAGCAGGTAATCCGCGAGCGTCGAGGCGAGCGGCTGTCCTTCGCTGTCGTAAGGCATCTCTTCGTACAAAGCGGTACCGATCCCCTGCGCTGCGCCGCCGTAGATCTGGCCGTCGACCACCATAGGATTGATCAGTGTTCCGCCGTCCTCGGCGATGACATAGTCGAGTATCTCCACGTGGCCGATCTCGGTATCGACCGCAATGGCGACTGCGTGGCAGGCGTAGCTGAACGTTCCAGTATCGACTTTCGCCTTGTATCCGACGACCGTCTCGAGTCCGCTCGTGTGCACATCCGGCGGCAAAAGCTGCGGCTGCCTGTACCAGGTGTGCGCGACCTCGGCGAGCGTCATACGCTTGTCGCTTCTCTCCAACCCAACCTCACCGTCTCGCAGCTGCAGCTCGTCGGGTGAGGCGCCAAGCAAGTGTCCCGCAATGTGCTTTACACGCAGCGCGATGTCCTTGCACGCGGTGGCTACCGCACCGCCCGACATCACCATGCAGCGCGATCCCCACGTGCCTGTAGAGTAGGGCGTCAACGCCGTATCGCCGTGCACGAGACGCACGTTGGCGGGATCGATGCCCAGGGTTTCGTGCGCGACTTGCGCGAGTGTCGTCTCGAGGCTCTGACCGTGCGAGTGCGCCCCGATCCGCAGTTCGAGCATGCCATCGGGCGAAAGTCGCGCCCAGCACTGCTCGTGACCCGGGACCATCGGGATGCCCCAGCCGTAGTACACCGACGTGCCGTGCGCCGCTTGCTCGCAGTACACCGAGACACCGATGCCGATGCGGCGTCCGTCCGCTTCGCCTGTCTTCTGACGCGCACGCCACTTCGCCACGTCGAGCGCAGCAACTGCACGCCGCACGGCCTCCGGGTAATCGCCCGAATCGAAATGCTTCTTCGTGATGTTGTCGTACGGCATCTCGTGCGGCTGCACGAGGTTCGCCAGCCTCACTTCGTAAGGCTCCTTGCCCGCTTCGCGCGCAACGGCATCGAGCGCAACTTCGAGCGCAAAGCACACGCCGGTGCGCGCCACACCGCGGTACGGCAGTATGCCGGGCTTGTTGGTCGCGACCGACCACGTGCGGCAGCGGTAACGCTCCATCTTGTAGGGCCCGGGTAATATCGAGCCCACTTGCGCAGCTTCAAGGCACGCGGAAAACGGATAGAGCGAATACGCGCCCGAATCGACGGTCGCTTCGCAGTCGATCGCGAGCAGATGCCCGTCGCGGTCCGCGTAGAGCGTGATGTCGTAGTCGTGCTCGCGACAGTTCGCGTTCGCGGTGAGTTGCTCACGGCGATCCTCGATCCAGCGCACCGGCCGCTTCAAATGCTGCGCAAGCCACGCCAGACAGATTTCTTCGGTCAGCAGGATGCCCTTGTAGCCGAACGCGCCGCCGACGTCGGGCGCTATCACACGGATGGCGGCCTGGTCGAGACCGAGGCAGTCCGACAACCCTGCACGATTGATATGCGGCATCTGGGCCGAGCTGTACATCTCGAGCTGGGCCAGGCGCTCTATCCATTCACACAACACGCCACGCCCTTCGAGCGGGGCCATCGACTGTCGCGCGGTGCGGATGTGTCTGCGTACGCAAATGGCTGCCGACTGGCGAACGTGCGCGAGCTCGTCGTCGTAGAGTGTCTCGAGAAATACGTTGTCGCCCCATTCGTCGTGCACGAGCGCGGGCGGATGGGTGCGGGCTCCGACTGTGTCTACGACGGCGGGCAGCTCTTCATAATCGACGATGACCTGCGCCGCCACGTCCTCGGCTTCCGCGCGAGTCGCTCCCACGCACATGGCGATTGTTTCGCCTACATGCCGCACTTTGTCTTTAGCAAGCGGCCATAGATCGGAGGCCTTGAAGCCTTTCAGCCCGGACACCGCTCGAATCGGCTTCACACCGACGAGATCCTGCATCACCCATACGCGATCTTCCAGGCCGCGCGGCTTGTGTATCGCAGTGATACGTGCGTGAGCGATCGGCGACCGAACGAAAGCCACTTCGAGCATTCCGGGCCGGCGGATGTCCGCGACGAACTGACCGCGGCCAGTGAGGTACCGCGCGTCTTCCTTGCGGCGAAGCGAAGCGCCAACGCCTTTGCCAGAACGGCTGTGCACGGATGTCATATTCAACGAAAAATGCGTGATTCGTGATTCGCGGCTTAACAACCACCATAAATGCTGGTGCCCTGATCAGTTAACGGCTCACGATTCACGGATCACGATTGTAAATATTCTCGTCAGCCGCGAGAGCGCCGGATTATATCCAGTGCTGAGACAGGAAGACGTCTTGCACTCACGTCACACGAACGCCGGCATACCCAGCGACTCGCGCCCGATAATGAGGCGCTGCATGGTGGCGGTGCCGTCGATAGCGGTGAACATCATGCAATCGCGCCAGCACCGTTCCACGCCCGCTTCAACCGAGAGACCCCACGCGCCCATGCTTTCCATCGCGACCTGACACACGCTGATAGCGCTGTCGACCGCATAGACCTTGGCCATGGACACATCGCGTGGGGCTCGCTGACCACTATCGAGGATAGCGAGCGCGTTGAGACACAGCAGGCGGGCGGCCTGCAGCCGCGTCGCGGCGTCGGCGAGCGCGGTCTGCACTGCCTGGAATTTCGCGATCGGCCGCCCCATCGCAATGCGGTCCTTTGCGTACGCCATCGCAATATCGAGCGCATGCCGTGCAACACCCACCGCAATAATGCCGATGAATGCGCGCGACGACTCGATCCCGCGATGGAACTGCTCGGCGCCGGCTCCGGCATTGCCCAGAATATTTTCCTTGGGCACGCGCACGTTCTCGAATTTCATCTCGGCAAACGAGATGTTCTTCATGCCGACGGCCTCGAGCTCTCGCGATTGCCACGGCGATACCGCATGCTCGACCACGAGCCGGCTGAGGCCGCCCTGCGCATCCACCACCATGAGCGTGATGAGATCGGCCACTCCGCCAAGCTTAATCCAGCGTTTGGTCCCGTTGACTACGTAGGCATCGCGGTCGAGCACGGCGGTGGTCTTGAAGTTGCGCATATCGGAGCCCGCTTGAGGCTCCGTGATCGCCGCGGTGGTCAGCCAATCGCCACTGAACAGATTGGGAAGCCAGCGCCGCCGCTGCTCGTTGTTGCCAAGGTAGTTGATCGTGCGTGGCGGCACGATCTCGCCGAGCACGACCGGCCCCGACGCAAGCGCTTCCAGAAGCAGTCCGTAATCGACGTAAGTGAGGCCCGCGCCTCCGAATTCCCGAGGGATGGTGCTGCCCAGATAGCCGAGCGGCTTCAGCGCTTTGGAGATCTTGCGAAGATCGTCTGCGTTCAATCTCTGCTGCGGTGCGAGCGCTGCGGCCATGGGTACGACAAGCTTAGCCACGACTTCGCGCGCTGCTTCCTGAAGCTCATGCTGTGCATCGGTCTCGCTAAACGGCGTCACTTGCGTTCCCTTGTAATGTCAGTTCGCTAAGTGCGCTGTGCGCGCTTCGCGTCGATGATGGCATCGAGCACGGGGGCGATCGTTTCCGGCTCGCGCGCACCGAAATGCTCGCGCAGGCCCATATCGGTGATCTGCTGCAAGGTTTCGCGGATCGCGCGTGTCATGCGGGTCGATGCACCCAGCGATTTCAAGAGGGCGAGCGACTCGCTGACTTCGTGTATGCGGCGTTCCGAGTGGATCGCGGTTCCGCACACGAAGCGTTTCATGATCTGCTCGAACGGGCGTCCATTGATGAAGCGCGCCATGTCTGCCGCGAGCACGTCGGCGATGCCATAGCGTTGCGCGGCTTCGAGGGATTCGAACAGAAGCGCGGCGAGCCCTTTCATGCAGACACTGCGCAGGAGCTTCATCGCGCTCGCCGCCCCCGGTTTCTCGCCGACGACCTGAATGTTCATGCCATACGGTTCCAGCGCCGCTCGGAATTGTTCAGCGTGCGACCCGCTCGCGACGGTCAGCACTTTGATGCCGTTGATCGGCACCGGGTCCATTACTGCTGCGTCGACGAACGGCGCGACTCCGTCGAGCATGTGCGCCGCCTGCTCCATATCCTTGACCGAAGACGTGCTCGCATCGATGTAGACGTGGTGGGGGCGCAAATGAGGTCTTACTCTACGCAACACTGCGAGCGCCTTGCTGCCGGGCGGCAGAGCAACGATCAGCTGAGCGCGCTCGCACACTGCTTTGGGCGTCTTCAGCAACTCGACCCCAGCGTCATCTGCTTTCTTGCGGATCGCATCGTCCAGCACGGCCTTCGCGGCCGACGGACTATAAGCGACGATATGCCGCAGCCCGGCCTGTGACAGGTCCTGGGCAAATCGCGATGCCGCTTCTCCAAATCCGATGAAGCCCAGGCGCAGCGTATCTACTTCCATGCTTCGTCCCGACAGTGCACACCGGTGGAACGTGGCGTTGTAATTGCTATCATGCAGAGAATTTTCGAACGTGAGAGTTGGAATGATTGTCAAACAACACTGCCATCATGAATTATAGTCATCCGCTACATCGCTCGTTCATCCTTTTGCTCGCCTTGCTCTGCGTTTCAGCCGCCAGTGCGGCCCCGACGCCACCGGCGTTTACTGAAGATGTGGAAAAACGCGTCGTGACGCTCACGAACGATCTGCGTAAACAGCAGGGCTTGCAGCCGGTTCAGCCTGAATCGCATCTGACCGACGCGGCTCGCTATTTCGCCGCGCACATCGCGAAGACAGACAAGCTCGATCACGATGCGGACGGCAGCACGCCAGCCGATCGCATCACGAAACGCGGCTACCGCTACTGCATCATCGCGGAAAACCTCTCCTACGAGTACAACTCTGGTGGCTTTACGCCCGACCAGCTCGCAGAGAATTTCCTTCGGGGATGGAAAGAGTCCCCGACACATCGTGCGAACATGCTGGAGCCGGAATTCACGCAGATCGGGCTGGGCGTCGCTCCAGGAAATCAACCCGGGGAATACTACGCCGTGCAGGTATTTGGACGTCCCTACGCTCAGACGTTCAAGTTTCGGGTTACCAACCGCACGGTTGACACCATACGTTACGAGTATCGCAACAGGACCGTGGCGCTCACGCCGAATCAGATGCGCGCGCATGAGAGTTGCCTGAACGGCGATCTGAAGTTCTACTGGGCCGGTCAACAGCAGGCGACCACGATCAAGCCCAAGGACGGGGATCGATTCGCCGTGGTGAACTCGGGCCGCGCGTATCAACTCGTTGTGGAGTAATTCGCCCCATGAACGCGGGCGAAAAAAAACCCGGCGGTTTTCCGTCGGGTCGTTTGGCGCATCGGGCCATGGCGCTCATGTTCGCGCGGTGTAGCGGTGTAGCGTTTTAGATTCGGTAGTCGGATCACCTTGCTCGCGTATAGCGTTTTATCCTCAACTGCGTCACCCGTGTTCGGTCGAACCCACGCATCTTCGCTTGTGGCGGGCCGCTGTTTTTCTGTTTGGCCGCATTATGCAGCGCTGCAAGGCGCCCCAGCGGGATGGCTCCGCCTTTATTCGAGCTATTGTTTGGGAGCGGAATCGATCGCCCGGTTTGCGCGGCGACTGGTCTCGTGCTGTGCTCATTCCGTTTTTCGCTGTCAGCAACCGTGTGAGTGGCCGCCTTCGCGCTGCCGGAAATCCAGGACTTCAATGCATTCCATAGCTCGCGAATCATCAGTGCTCCCCCCTCTCTCGCGCGGCATGCACCGCTGTGCACTCGTCCGCGTGTAACCCTAGATGGTCGATGCACTACGATAATGGTGGAGCTGCCACGGCGCCGTGATGCGCATCACAGCCCAAAGGCGCGGCCAGGGTTTTATGGCTGCAGGCAATGATAAGCCCCTCGATTCTGAGCCCGAGCCCGCCAACTAACCGGATTACTTCGCGTGGCGGCTCCGGTCTATTGGGCACTGCCAAGATCCTGGTCGCCAAACTCGCCCAGGTCGATCCTTCGCGCTTTTCAACCCATTGTCTGGCCAGTTCGTCCCGCGCGAACGGCTATGCTACCGTCGCCCACGCGAGTACCCTGGAGAGTGGAATGAAAAATGATTGCATCGTCATTTTGTTTGCATGCGCAGCGCTGCAAAGCGTTATCTGCTCGGCGGCCGCGCCGAGCGCAGATGTGTATCCGAATCGGCCGATTCGTCTGATGGTGCCGTATCCGCCGGGAGGCGGCACGGACACGTTCAGCCGCATTTTCGCCCGTGCGTTGAGCGAGCATGTCGGCCAGCCGATCGTCGTCGACAATCGCTCCGGCGGCGGCACCATCGTCGGTACCGTGACAGTCGCACACGCTGCACCTGATGGCTATACGCTGCTCATGAACGCAGCCGCCTTCGTGATCAATCCGCTGCTGCACGCGAAGCCACCGTATGACGCTGTTCGGGATTTCGCGCCCATCATGCAGATCGCGTCGGCGCCTAACCTGCTGGTCGTAAATCCCGCACTGCCTGCGCGATCGCTGCGAGAGCTGATCGAATTGGCCAAAGCCAAACCCGGTGCGATCAACTTTGCTTCCACAGGAATCGGAACGCCCGCGCATCTTTCCGGCGAGCTGCTCGCCACGATGGCAGGGATCAAGATCACGCACGTGCCCTATCGCGGCGGGGCTTCCGTGATACCGGACTTGATCTCGGGGCAGGTGCAGATGTCGTTCGTCAGCCTGCCTGCAGCGCTGCCGCACGTCAAGGCGGGCCGCATCCGCGCCCTGGGAAACCCTTCAGCGAAGCGCTCCGACGCGCTGCCGGATGTGCCGACTATTGCGGAAGCCGGCTTGCCCGGGTACGACGCGTCGAACTGGCAAGGCGTTTTCGCGCCTGCAAAAACTCCGGCGCGCATCATAGACCGCCTCAATTCGGAGTTTCGCTGGGCGCTGTCTCAGCCCGACGTCCTAAAACAGCTCGGGGTCAATGGTTACGAGCCGATCGGGAGTACGCCAGCGGAATTCGTCAAGGTAATCCAGGTGGAGAACGTCAAGTGGGCAAACGTCATCCGCACCTCGGGTGCTCGTGCTGAATGATCTTTGTGCGAGGGACGAGTTACTGGGTGTGGCGTGACGAACTGAAGGGCGACAAAACCTAGCGCAGTTTGATCTCGACCCGACGGTTCTTCTCTTCCGAAACACCGTTCGCAGTGCGTACGAGCGGCTCGCGCTCGCCACGTCCGACGACTTCGATGGCTTCGTTGCGAATGCCGATCTGTAGCAGCATGTCGCGAACCGTGTTCGCGCGTCTGAGCGAGAGCACATCGTTCTCCGCATCGCTTCCGACTCGGTCGGTATGGCCGATCACGGTCACCTGTGCCGCGGGAAAAGACTTGATCTTCTGAGTGACTTCGTTGAGTGCTTCTTTGGATTGCGTCGTAAGCTGCGTCATTCCAGCAATGAAGTACAGCGTGTACGTGAACGGACGCGCAGGTTGCACTTCAAGGACTTCGCCGTAGCGCTGCTGCAGGTCTTCTTCGGCGTATGTTTTTTTCTGCTCCAGCCCGTTGATGAGCTCGACGCTTTGATACGGGGCTGCGAGCTCGAACTCCCCAGTCGCGCGTCTTACGACGACAGACGATTTCCGGCCGTCTTTACTGGGTAACAGAATGATGCGTTCGGAATACTTCGGTTTCGGCTGTGCACAGCCGAACAGCGAAGCCGCAACCAGTAAAAAAAGGATTGCGCGCACGACCCTACTCATCTGCTTCCACGATGAATTCCGTGCCGTGCACGCCGATGGTCGACACGCGCGTGCGCACGACGAACGACTCCGGCGAGCGCTTCGCAATAAGACCCGTAACCACCGACATTACACCTTTGCTGAGCGATGCGAGGAAGTTGCCGTCGTGGGTCTGCGCATCGAATCCATACGAGTCGAGATTGAGCGCACTGCCGGGTCCAAGCGTCAACAGCGTGTCGTCACGCATCGTGATTCCGACATAGCCGTCGCTGCCAGTGACGATGCGATCTCCCGGATTCAGTTGCACACCAGGTGTAAGCGAAATCTCAATGCCGGCGCGCCGCACCACCGCCGCACCTTTGATCGTTTTGACGATGCCGGCGTATTCGGCGGCGGCGGAACCGGCTAATAGCGCAAGAACCGTCGCAAGAATGACTTTATTAACTGCTTTCATCGTGCCCCCGACCCGCCCCTGTAAACGGGAGGCGCTAGTCTATATTTTTGGAGGCGCTCGCCCATTCTATTCGGGCACGCTTTGTGGGCCATGGTGTGAAGATTTCCACGCCAAGGATCATTCATCGTTCACCCCAAGTGGTCGTACACTGTGGTATTCCCTCCCGCCGCTTCTCTCATTTCCTCACGTGGCCATACTGTTCGCCCTGACCCTGGCGTTCGTCGCTTTCGTCGCGCTCAACGCCGCACGCGTCGTGCTCACGCTGTATGCGCTCACGCTCGGAGCCCCGGCTTCATCGGTGGGTGTGCTCGGTGGCTTGTTTTATTTGTTCCCCCTCCTTCTCTCCTGGCCGATTGGCGCCCTGAGCGATCGCATCGGCCCGCGTCGACTCCTGCTCGTAGGCGCGATTACGGGTACGGGCGCGCTGCTCCTGCCCTATTTCATGCGCGAAGTCGGCGCGTTCTACTTCGCCGCCGCACTGTCCGGCTTATCGATCGCTTTCTATCATGTGACGCTTCAGAACCTCGTCGGCGTCCTCAGCACACCAGAGCAGCGGACGCGCAACTTTAGCAATTTCAGCCTGGTCGGCGCCGTAACGAACTTCGTCGGGCCGCTCATCGCGGGGCTCTCCATCGATCATCTGGGCCATGCCATAGCGGCTCTCTTGATTGTTGCGATTTCCGCCGTGTCTTTCGGTGTACTCGCTTTCGGATGGCGAACGCTGCCTGCGCCTAGCCCCCACCAACGCCCCACGAGGACGGGTGCGCAAGAAGATATGCCTGCAGACCCCGCCATCTGGCGAATGCTGACAGCCAGTGCCATGGTCCAGCTTGGCACGGATCTATTTCAGTTTTTCATTCCGATCTACGGGCACGAGATCGGACTTTCGGCTTCTGCGATAGGCTCGGTCCTGGCGAGCTTCGCCGCTGCAGCGTTCGTCGTGCGCATATTCCTGCCGCGATTGATCAAGGCAGCACGGACCGAGCTGGTATTGATGTACGCGTTTTATGCGGGAGCCGTCGGCTTCGTCGCCGTGCCGTTCTTCCACAATGTCGTAACGCTTGCAGCCGCGGCTTTCGTGTTTGGTCTCGGAATGGGCTGCGGCACGCCGCTGACCGTCATGCTCATGTTCGACCGCTCCTCGGCTGGCCGCTCAGGACGCACGCTTGGAATCCGGCTTACGACGACGAACGCCGTACGCGTGCTGGGCCCGATGGTATTCGGTGCCGTTGCGACCGCTTTCGGTGTGCCGCCGGTCTTCTGGATCAATGCCACGATGATGGCGGCGACAGGGTACATGAGCCGGCGATTCTCGATTCGAGGCTAGGCCGCTGTCGTCTGGTGCAACATCTGCGTGATGGTACGAGCTCGTCGGGACGCCTTCCGGTACTGTATTCCAGCATGTGGAGGTTCGCACGCCCCTTTTGTAGCAAGGGATGTAGTACGGTATTTTCAGCGGACACGTCCTGCAGCGTTGCAAACCTTCCGTCCACTCACAGGAACCGCCATGGCCGACTTTCCAAAATCGATCTCCATCAATGAGGAAGGTCCGCGTGAAGGCTTTCAGATCGAGCCGGGTGCGATTCCCACCGCCCGCAAAGTCGAGCTGATCGACGCGTTGTCGGAAACCGG
>JAQGNH010000535.1 GCA_028291945.1 Betaproteobacteria bacterium | reverse complement strand
CGCTTTATTGCCGGCTCCGATTTGTGATGCTGCCATGTACACGTGTGCTTCGAGATTGACGGGATTGCGTAACAGCGCGTGCTCGAGATTGAGCCGCGCCTGCTCGAGATCGCCGAGACCAAAATACGCGCGGCCGAGTATCAGAAAGTAGAGATAACCGGCGTCCGGATTGAGCCGCATCGCTGTTCGCAGCAGACTCAGCGCAGTCGCCGGCTGGCCGATATACGCGTTGATGCCTCCCATCAGGGCGTAAGCATCCGCGAAAGAAGGGTAGAGCCGAACCGCGGTTTCGAGCTGCTCGAGCGCCTGCTTGTGCTGACGCCGTTCCAGATGAACGACACCGAGCACCCAGTACGTCTCGCGAATGTCGGGATTGATCTGATGTGCAGTGCCGGCCAGCTCGAATGCGCGTTGGAGCGCGGCTGCGCCGTCCGAGGTCCATTGATTGCGGTAGTCCGCTGCGTACGTCAATGCCAGGCCAGCGTAGGCACGGGCAAACGACGGGTCCAGCTCGATCGCACGTCGGAACATCTCGCGTGCCGTCTCGTTCTCGGCCTGTTGCCGCACGATGAGCGCCATCTGTCCACGTTGGAAGTACTCGTACGCCTGGAGATTACGCGTATGCGGCTGCGCGATACGCCGCAGCTCGGCCTCACTCACCTTCGCGGGAATCATCTGCAGAATCTTGCGGCCGAGCTCTTCCTGGACCGCAAATAGATCGCTCAACGTTCGATCGAATCGCTCCGACCAGAGCTGCTTTCCGGTCTCCATATCGGTGAGATTGACATGCAGCCGCAGCCGATCGTCGACGCGCTGCACCGACCCCGAGACGAGATAATGTATAGGCACGGTCTCGCGTCCGCTTTCGCGCACTGCCGAAGCATTCGACGCGGTGTCCGTGATGACCGACAGCCCGTACACTTTCAGCAGGTCCGTCACGAGGTCCGCGGTGATGCCGCGAGCGAGCACGACTGCCTGCGCGTCGTCTCCCGGCACCTCGAACGGCCTGACGCTGACTGTCGGCTGCGCAGCCCGCATCGATTCCGCATTCGCAGTCGTTGTCGGGCTCGACGAGCCGCTGCTGTTTCTACCATCTTTGATCCACCACGCTGCCCCTGCTGAGAGCAGCAGTGCGGTTACGACTGCCGACGCGATCCACGCAACATGCCGTGTGTGTTCGGGACGTGAAGGTTCGGAATTGCCCGCAGCAGGTGCAACGGCTGCCGCTTGCGGCCGGACCACTGTCGCGACCAGGCGGTAGCCGCGCTTGGGGATCGTCTGGATATAGGTCGAGGCGTCTGCGTCCCCCAACGCTTTTCGGAGCTTGATCACCGCTTGCGTCAGCGAGTCATCGCCCACGACCACGCCGGGCCAGATCGCAGCGAGCAGCGCTTCCCGGCTCACCACCTGGCCGGACCTTTCGGCGAGGTAGCAGAGAAGCGCCATGGTTTTGGGCTCGAGCTTTACGGTTGTGCCCGCTGCCGAAAGCTGATTCAGCGCCGGCTCGACCAGCCAGTCGCCGACCTGCAGCCGCTCGTCACCGCGTCGTGTGGAGTGTTCAGTGCCATCGGGCATCGATTTGCAGCCAGTTACCTCAAAGCAAGGTCTTGAATTATCCGGTGTTTCTATCCTTCGCCAAAGCTTCGTTTTTTCTTCGGGACTTCTTGGGCCGTCACCGCGTTCAATGCGCGCTTGCCGAGCTCGGCGCACACGTACTGTCAGGAGAGACGTTCTAATGAAACGGCTGATAATTGTTTTTGGTGTAGCAGTCATCGTGGGTTTGTCGCTGACGCCCGCGGCCGCGCAATCACACGACGCGCACGATCATGCAAGTCCGGGCGGGCGTGGGCCGGAGACGCTCGGGAAGGTCTCGTTTCCGACTTCGTGCAGCCCCACGGTCCAGGCCCAGTTCGAGCGCGGCGTGGCGCTCCTTCATTCGTTCTGGTTCGGCGAGGGACTCAAGGCGTTCACGGCCGTAGCAGAGCAGGATTCCGGCTGCGCGATGGCTTATTGGGGTATCGCAATCAACCGCCTGCTGAACCCCTTTAACGGCGAGGCCGCACCGAACTTCGTCAAAGACGGACAGGCGGCGATTGAAAAAGCGAGAGCGGCCGGTGCGCAGACTCAGCGCGAACGCGACTACATCGAGGCCGCGGCGCTGCTCTACACCGACGTCGGCGCGAAACGCTGGCCCGAGCGCGCGATCGCGTATGAAGAGGCCATGGCCCGACTTGTCGAGACCTACCCCAAGGACATGGAAGCCAAGATCTTCTATGCCCTGGCACTGAACTTTGCCGCGGACCTCTCGGATCAGACTTACGCGAAGCCGCTCAAGGCGGCGCAGCTCCTCGAGCCCCTGCTGGCGGCAAATCCCGACCATCCCGGCGTTGCACACTTCCTGATCCACAGCTACGACTTTCCGCCGCTTGCGGAGAAAGGTCTCGCTGCGGCACGCCGCTACGCGAGCATCGCGCCTTCCGCAGCGCACGCGCTGCACATGCCTTCGCACATCTTCACCCGCGTCGGCGCGTGGGAAGATTCGGCAGCAATCAACCTGCGATCCGAGCAGACTGCGCGCGCTGATTCGAGCGTCGACGAGATACTGCACGCGATCGACTATCAGGTTTACGCGTATCTTCAGATGGCGCGTGACGCCGACGCCAAGAAAGCGATTGATCGCGCCTTGGAAGACGCAGGGCGGTTGGCGTTTTTCCGCCCGGTGGGGCCCTTTGGGCAGGCGGCGGTGTCGGCCCGCTATGCGCTGGAGCGTGGCGACTGGAAATCCGCCGCGCAGTTGCCGGTGAAGCCAACGAAAATCCTTCACGCAAACGCCATCACGCATTTCGCACGTGCTCTGGGCGCCGCGCGTTCCGCTGACGCGGCGGCAGCAAAGACGGACCTCGCGCGACTCGCTGAACTGCGCGACGAGCTCACTGCTGCCAAAAACTCGTACTGGGCGGGTCAGGTGGATATCCAATGGCTCACAGCCTCCGCTTGGACCGCGCTCGCCGACGGCCGCCGCGATGAGGCGCTCAAGCTCATGCGCGCGGCCGCGGACAAGGAAGCGTCCACTGAGAAGGCCTCGATCTCGCCCGGTCCGATACTCCCTGCACGCGAGCTGCTCGGTGATATGTTGCTCGAGCTCGGGCAGCCTGCGCTCGCGCTCCAGGAGTACGAGGCGTCACAGCAGCGCGAGCCGAACCGTTTCCGCGGCTGGTATGGCGCCGCCAGTGCAGCCGCTAAGGCGGGCGACAGCGCGAAAGCGAAGACGTATTACGGCAAGCTCGCAGCGCTGGCGAAGCAGGGAGACAGCCGGCCGGAGCTGCAGCAGGCGAGACAGTATCTGGCAGCGAGGTAGGAGGGCGCGTCTGTTTGAGCCAGGCAGCGGGGAAAGCGGATCAGACTGTCTTCCCCGTTCGCCGTGATACTTCGATTGCGTCCCCCGTTGGACATTGAACAGCACGCATTGATTGACTCCTTCGGCGTTACTGCTTACGGTTGTTCCCCGGGATCATAAAGAGGGGAGGACCGAACGATGCGAAATCATCTGATGTTGGCGTGTGCGGCGGCCGCACTGGTTGCTGCAACGCACGCTTACTCTCAAGCATATCCGAGCAAGCCGATACGGATCGTCGTACCGTTCGCACCCGGCGGCCCGGCCGACATCACGGCGCGAACCATCGGGCCGCGCATGACCGAGCTGCTCGGGCAGCCGATCATCGTCGATAACCGAGGCGGCGCGAACGGCGTGATCGGCGCGGAAAACGCGATCAGGTCGCCGCCCGACGGCTACACCCTGCTCCAGTCCACCTCGAGCATCACGGCCATCAACATGGTCACGTACGGCGACAAGCCGCCGTACGACACGTTGCGCGATCTCCAGCCGCTGACTCCGGTCATGTTCACGACGAGCCTCATCGTCCTGCATCCGTCGATGCCGACGAAGACGCTGAAGGAGCTCGTCGCGCTGATGAAATCGCGGCCGAATCAGATCACATTCGGTTCGGCGGGGACCGGAGGCACGCTGCACTTCGGGATCGAAATGCTTCAGCGCGAAGCCGGCGTAAAGATCACACATGTGCCGTTCAAAGGCGCGGGCCCCGCAGTCACGGACCTCATTGGAGGCCAGATCAACGGCATGTTCGTGGATCTGCCCGTGATCTCGCCGTACGTGAAGTCCGGCAAGGTGCGTGCACTCGCGGTGACCAGCGTGGAGCGCTCGCAATACTTTCCTGAAATTCCGACGACGAAGGAAGCCGGCTATCCGGGCGTGGAGATGACCAACTGCTACGGGCTGCTGGTGCCGGCGAAAACGCCGCGCGACATCGTCATGAAGCTGCACGATGCAGTCGTGAAGGCGGTCGCAACGCCTGCCGTGCGAGAGCGGTTCATCGCCGTCGGCGCCGATCCGGCCACGATGTCGCCGGAAGAATTCACGCGCTTCATTAAGACCGACATCGACAAATGGGGGAAGCTCGCGAAAGCGGCGGGCATCGTGATCGAACGATAGCGACATGTTCATCGTCGATTCGCAAGCTCAAACGCGAGGCGCCGTGAAACGGCGGCCGAAAGTTACGTAGCTAGGCCAGCGGTCCCCAAGGTCCACGCGCGTGCTTTAAGCCAGCGATTGAGGCGGCTCGCGGGCCGGCGCACGGCGCGCTCGGCCGCCAGCGCGCGGGCAAGACGCATGCGCTGGCCGCGCAGTGCCGCCTCGAGAAGCGTGAGATGAATCAGGTCGCACTGCGCGACGCTGCCGCCGCATCGATCGGCCGCAGCGCGGATCGCGGAAATCGACTCGACCGCGCCGTCGTAATCGCCACGGCAGAACGACATGATGGCCTTGATCAGAGGTCCGGCCAGTGCCAGTTCCTCGCTTCCGCTGCGGGCACGGAGCATCGTGTCGCGCTTCAGGCGTTGCGCCAATCGGTGGGCGAGTGCGTGCTGCTTCGACGCCGCGAGCGCGATGACCGCATGCACGAGGTCGAAGGCGCGGTTGCCGATGGTGCGCTGGCGCATCCAGAGTCCCGTGACTTCGCGCCACCGCCTCTGCGATCCGGTCCCGCAGAGCTGCAGTCGCCACAGCAGCGCGGAGGCATCGACGAGACCGTTGTTCGCGTCTTCAATTGTGTGCACCGCGTTTCCGTCACAGCGAAAAAGACTCGCGAGCGCTTGCTCGAAGCGTTCGAGCGAGAGCGAGGCGTCGCTCGACGTGATCAGTCCAAGGGAGTCGGACAGTGT
>JAQGNH010000527.1 GCA_028291945.1 Betaproteobacteria bacterium | reverse complement strand
GGCAGCGTGCTGATCCTCGACGTCGCAGACAAGGCGGAGGCCGGCGCCTTCTGGGCCGACGAGCCGTTCAATCGCGCCGGCGTCTATGAGTGGACGATGGAGCGCTGGCGCTTCGGCCATGTGTAAGGGCGGCGCTCGCCTGAAGGCTCGGGCCTCGCCGCTCCACGAACAGAGGGAAACCTTCCACGGTTTCCCTCCGTAACCTTCCTTCCCCCATTATGTTGCAGTACGCTGACACGGAGGAAACACATGAACTACGGCGTTGCGATCTTCTTTACCGACTATTCGATAGGGCCTGTCGAGATGGGCAACGCGCTCGAGGAGCGCGGTTTCGAAAGCCTTTGGGCGCCGGAGCACAGCCACATTCCGCTGACTCGCAAATCGGGCTACCCGCAAGGTGGCGACTTGCCAAAGAAATATTACGATGTGATGGATCCCTTCGTGACGCTGACGGCAGCTGCCACGGTGACCAAGAAGCTCAAGGTCGGCACAGGCATCTGCCTCGTTGTGCAGCGTGACCCGATTCAGACGGCGAAGTCCGTGGCGAGCCTTGACCAGATCTCCAGAGGGCGCTTTCTGTTCGGCATCGGCGCCGGCTGGAACGAGGACGAGATGGCGGACCACGGCACGACGGATTTCAAGGGCCGCTTCAAGTTGATGGAGGAACGCGTCCAGGCCATGCGCGCGATCTGGACCCAGTCAAAGCCGGATCGGGCGCGATCCGGCAATCCCCATCACGACGTTCGGCACACCGGCCGAGCCCGATACGCTGAAGCGCTACCGGACGCCGGCATCGATCGCGTCGTCTTCTCCATTGCCTCGGAGGACAAGGACAAGACACTCGCCACTCTCGACAAGCTCGCGGCCGCGATGCAGCAGACCGGCTGATCAACACGCGGCGTGGTGGGTCAACTCAGCGCGGCAGCGCACGTCTCGATTCGGACGGCATCGCATTCGCCCGTTGAGCGGGCGCAAGCACGCGTGAGTCGAGAACGCCGGTATCTTCACATGAGATCTTCGACCCTGATCGGCAGATCCCGCACACGCTTACCGGTGGCATGGAATACTGCGTTGGCCACGGCGGCGGCAGCGCCGACAGTGGCGACTTCGCCAAGCCCCTTGGCGCCCAGCGAATTGAGCTTCAGGTCCGGCTCGTCGATGAAATCGACTTCGCACGAACCCATATCGGCATTCACCGGTATCTGGTACTCGGCAATATTCGAATTGAGGAAACCGCCAAAGCGCGGATCGACTTCGCTCTCCTCGGAAAGCGCGGCGCCAACGCCCCACACGAGCCCGCCATAGACCTGGCTGCGCGCAGTCCGCTTGCTGATCACTCTTCCGCAATCGACAACGCTGACGATGCGCGCGACGCGCACCCGAGGGATCCGCGGGTTGACACGCACCTCGACGAAATGAGCGATGTAGGAGAATGCGACGAAGTCCGGAAAATCCGGACCGCGAATCGCCACTAAACCCTGATCCGCCCGCGCAATCACATTCGCGTTCTGCCCCGGCGCGAACCATTGCGCGTGACCGTCGAGATGTGACACACCGTTGCGCTTGAGCAGCTCACCGTATTGCGCGCTGTCTGGAAGACTATCGGCTTTGAAGCCCGCAAGCTTGATCAGTTGCGCACGCACATTGCGTGCAGCTTCCAGGACCGGCGGGGTCGCGCTGGCCGTGCCCCATGATCCCGCGGTCACATGCTGTGGCGGAGCGATCGTATCGCCGATCGTGAGGCGAATCTTCTGTGGCTCGATGCCGAGCTCCTCGGCGGCTACCAGGGTAATGGCTGTTCGAATCCCCTGTCCCATCTCGTGACCGCCGACCCATACGTCGACAGTGCCATCGGCACTCAAGCGCACGGTCGACCGCGTCGGCGCAGTGATCACCGGGTATGCGCCCGCTGCCACACCCCAGCCGACGAGCGTTCCATCCTCGTCACGCATCGACCTGGGCTGCGCGGACCGGCGCTCCCATCCGAACTGCTTCGCACCCCGGCGCAGGCAATCGGTCAGACGGCGTACGGTGTAGGGCTTGCCAGTGATCGGATCGGTGTGTGTGTCATTCGCGATCCGCACCTCGACCGGATCGTGTGGGAGCTTGTAAGCGAGCTCATCGATGGCGCCCTCCAGCGCAAAGAACGCGCTCATCTCGAACGGCGCGCGCATGAAACCGGGCGTCTGCGTGTCGAGCTTGACCAGCGTGACCGCACTTCGGAAGTTCGGGATACCATACATGCGCGATGTCGTCTCCGCGCCGGTGAAGGGCATGAGATCGAAACGCGACGTTTGCGCGCGTATCTCGTGAATGGCAGCGATGATCTTTCCAGTGCTGTCGGCACCCACACGCATCCGATGCTTCGCGGCGGCACGAAAGCTGGTCGCGTGAAACACCTGGTCTCTCGGCACCACCAGCTTCACGGGACGGCCGACGCGCCGTGCGGCGACCGCCGCCAGCACGGTGTGCGGCGCAATCGAGTTCTTCTGGCCAAAGCCTCCGCCGACATACGGTGACATCACGCGAACGTTCGCGGCGTCGATGCCGAGCTGGAGCGCGAGACCACCGCATAGACCCTGTGAGGCTTGCGTGCTCTCGTGAACGATCAGGCGATCGCCCACCCACTCGGCTACGGTCGCGAGCAGCTCGATCGGGTTCTGGTGCTGGGCTGGCGTTGTATAAGTCTCGTCCATGGTGATCGCAGCCGTGGTCAGGGCCCGCTCCGCATCCCCCGCGACGAAGTCCGGGAAGTGGTGGAGTGCGGCCGACTGGTTCACCGTCTCGCTACCCGTACTGTCGAGCTCCACCGCAAAGGACGCGGTCTCATAATCGACTCGGATCACGGATCTCGCTGCCTGTGCCGCCTCGAGCGTGTTCGCCACGATCAGCGCGATCGCTTGGCCACGATACAGAACGATGTCCGATTGCAGGGGCTGGAAGCTCTGTATCCCATGGCCGCCGGCAAAGACGAATTGAAGCGGCTTCAGCCGATCGGTGTTGAGATGTGTGAGCACAACGACGACGTCCGACATCGCCTCGGCCTCGGACGTATCGATGCGGCGTATGCGCCCCTTACCGATCGTGGCGGCGACGGGCAACGCATATGCCATGCGTGGCAGGATGCGGTCGGCCCCGTAAAGAGCCTTGCCCTTCACTTTGTCTGCGCCATCGACTCGTTGCGCGTCGGTGCCAATCGATTTTTCGATCATGGTGATGCTCTCTGTTGCGCGATCATCAGCGCTTCGACAACCGTGTTCACCCCGAGCGGGACCTTGAACGCATTGAGCGGCCGTGTCCGAGCTCCCTGGAACGCGAGCTGACCTGCACGCCGCGCGCTCGCTTGGGTGAGTGGTTGCCCAATCAGACTTTGTTCCGCCTGATGTGCCCGCCACGGTTTGGTTGCCACGCCGCCCAGCGCGATGCGGGCATCGCGGACGAGCCCCTCCGCGATCTCCACGGCGACGGCGGCG
>JAQGNH010000495.1 GCA_028291945.1 Betaproteobacteria bacterium | reverse complement strand
ACAAGCTGTCCGCATTCGGAATATCGCGCGCGTTAACCCTTGCTTCATCACCTTTGCCGGGCTGCTCGAGTTTGATCACCTCCGCGCCGAGCCACGCGAGAATCTGCGTGCAAGCCGGACCCGCCTGATTGTGCGTCATGTCCAGGATGCGGATGCCTTGCAAAGCGCTGCTCATATATGCCCTTTCTCGTACGTCAGCCAAGTGCGAACGAATGATTGAAGCACGCGCGTCGCTGCGCGACAATTCAATGTTAGGCATCCATTCATAAGTCAACCGTATGAGAGTGGCCCTCCGCCAGCTGAAGGGGTGGCCGCGCGGGGCTTTCAGTGCACCGACGAGATCGCGCCGCGCGGCACTTGCCGGGCGCCGGATACATCACGCGCGTCTTGTAGTCGGCGAGGCTTGGAACATCCGGCATTCGACCGCACCCGCGCTGCGTTTTAAAGAGCCCGTCGTGCCCGCATTGGCACGCACCGCTCTGAACCATGACGAGCTCAGCCACCCACGAAAAAACTGTATCCCGCGCATTGCAACATTACGACAACGCCGAGCACGACGCTTCCCATGCCGACAAGCGACCTGAGACTGATTTGCACGCGCGCGTCTATCGCCGCGGAGCGGCGGAGTGGAACAGCGAGCGCGAGCGACAGTGCGGCCATCCCCACTATCGAGCCCACGCCGAACGCAACGATCTGCAGGAATCCGAGAGAGACCGGTTTCACACTTGCGACGGTGAGTACGATCAAGGCGGCGGAGCCTGCCATGCCGTGCATCGTGCCCACAGCGAGCGCGCGCAGCGGAAAACGCGCGACGTGCACATGACGATGCCGCATGTAATCGTGCAGCGGGGCGTCGTGCGCGTGTGAATGGGCATGAACGTGCACGACGCCCCCGTCGTGCCGGTGCGCATGAAAATGCACTTTAGCCCGCGCGACGCGGCGCAGTACGTCGAGTCCGAGCAGCACGAGCATGACGCCAACCGCGAACTCTAGCGCCGCCGCAAGCCGCGCAGGAACCGCCGCATCGAGCGCCACCGCAACGCCGGCGAAGAGCAGCAGTGCACAGGTGTGACCGACACCCCAGACGACGCCCTGCAATACGGTCTGCGCGACGGAACGGCTGTCTGTTGCGAGCGCCGCCACGGCAGCGACATGATCGGCCTCGAGCGCATGCTTCATGCCGAGCAACAGCCCGAGCACGAGCAGCGCCGCGTAAGTGTGCGGCTCAGGCAAAGGCGGTCTCACGCTGCCGGTCGCGGGCGTTCCGCAACCACCCGTACCGGGCGTCCACGGCGTCTCCCGTGCGCGCCGAAAGCCGCAGCACTTCGGCGCACGGATTGATCCGGCGCGCGTAGGCCACACAGCGATCGACGTCGAAATCGAGATGCGGCAGCAGATCGCATTTCGTGAGGAGCACAAGGTCTGCCGCACGGAACATGTGCGGATATTTGAGCGGCTTGTCTTCGCCTTCGGTCCCGGAAAGCATGCCGACCTTCGCATCCTCGCCGAGATCGAACAACGCGGGGCACACGAGATTGCCTACGTTCTCGATCATAAGCACAGAGCGCGGCTCAGGGTCGAGCTCGCGCAACGCCCCCGCGATCATCTGTGCATCGAGGTGGCACCCTTTGCCGGTGTTGATTTGCAGCGTCTTGCAGCCGGTCGCGGCGATGCGCTCCGCATCGTTCGGTGTTTCCTGGTCGCCGCCGAGGACCGATATCGTGAGCCCCGCCTGGAGCTCGCGTATCGTGCGCTCGAGAAGCGTGGTCTTTCCAGAACCCGGCGAGCTCATCAGATTCAGCGCGAGGATGTCGCGGCCCGCGAGCCAGCCGCGGTTGCGCTCGGCGACCTTGTCGTTCTTCGCGAGTACGTCCCGCTCGAGCGCGATCGTCGTGCCGTTCTCGCGCGCATGGATGTGCGGATGACCATGCCCGTGCTCGCGATGATCATGCTCTGCATTCGAACAACCGCAAATCGCGCACATCAGCACACCTCCATTTCCTTTACCCGCAGGCTCTCGCCCGCGACACATTCGAGTCGATCGAACCGCAGTCGCTACATCCCATGGTGCGCACAAACAATTCACATTGATCGGAGCCGGGACCAAACTCCCGGTAAAACTCGGTGGTCCTTGTACGCTTTACTGTCTGGCACCGGTTTCATCGTATTAGCAGATTGAGCAGGACGCTGACGATCCGTAGACACCTCGGAAACCGCGTTAGTTGCGATCTGCAGCCCCACCATTCTGTCGCTGTGTGGGTGGAGTTCAGCGCGAATCCCGTCATCTGACGCATTTCAAGCTGGGCAGCAGATCAAAAATGACGTAGGCTCCAGCGCGCGCAAAACAGAGAAGGCCGCGGTACTCCGATGAGTCGAGGCAGGACAAATATATCTGCTGCAGCGCGAGCCGGTCATCGGCGGTGGGTTTGGTACCTTGCGTGCGGAACACTGGTAGGCGCGCTTTTCGTACTGGGCCGCATGCCCTTTGCGTCAGGCTTGTTCCCAGAGCCGTGGGACAAGGTGGCTCACGTGACTGTATTCGCGCTGCTCACTTGGTTGCTGTATCGCGCGTTCGGCGCTCGCGCAGCTCTGCTGGCCGCGGCTGTTGCGATCGCCGTGGGGGGCGCCGACGAGATTCATCAGCTCTTTCTCGCAGGACGGACGAGCGACCTGGCCGACTTCTTTGCAGACGGCGTCGGGGCAGCGCTGACTGCGCTGGTACTGCGACGTGATAACAAAGGCGATCCCGAGCGTACGCACGATTGAAAGCTCTGGGGCCTCAGCGAAAAACCGCATAACAATCTACTGAAACGGCTGATAGTCGTCGGCGGATTTGAGGGAGACTGTCGCGCCTGAGTAAGTGAAACGGAATTGCTCGGTGAGCGCACAAGACGTGGATAATCTTCAACTGTTGGACGCGGACGCTACGGTTGAGCGCCTCGGTGATATCGAGCTACTCGGCGTGCTGGCTCGCGGCTTCACTCGCACAGGGCGTTCGTTAATAAGTGCCATTGAGCAGCGTTGCAGGTCAGTGATCTTAGAAGCGCTGCTCTGGAGACACACTCGCTTTAAGGCGCTATCGGAGTATTCGAAGCTCCGTTAGTCGCGCGTATTCGGATACTCGTCAAGAAACCCGGAAACCCTTAACCATTTCTCCGTGAAGCAAGGACACCAAGAAAGTAGCGCTTGCTCGCAGGCACCGGCATCTACAATGAACCGGATCGCGCACGTCATGGGGATCAGCCAGCGGGCCATTGATCGACGCTGTCAGGATGGCAACCATGACGAAATTGACTATTCGAGGATTCGCCTAGCGAAAATCAAGCGGAAAGAATAGGCTGATGCCAGGTCTTTGCTCCGGGTAAGAGTAAACGGGCGGCGGCGCGTAGACAGGTTGTTCATAGCGATAGGGATGCCCATACTGTGGCCGGTACGCACGCTGGTCGCGACGGTCAATTCGATTGCGATTATCATACTGGTTGCGCTCATCATTCCGGCCGCGGTCCTGCGCTGCCCTGCCGCGATTCTCGTTGTGTTGTCCGAGCGCCGACGAAATGGTTATCCCGTTCATTACCGAGGCAAAGGCAAGGGCCATCACAAACTTGCCAATTGTTGGCTTGAAGTTACTGGGCTGAGTTGTTGATATCTTCATGGGTGAACCTTCCATTCTTCGGGTTCTCTGCAGCGGCGGGGCCGATTTGTGGGTCATTTGTTCGTTGACTTCCTGCGGTTACCGCCCCGAAATACGGCATCCGCTTCCTTCTTCTGCGCGTCCGACATGCTGGCATAGAGCGTCTCGAAGAGAGGCGTGAATTTCCTGATCCCATTTGCATGGGCCTCGGCGATCTCCCCGTAAGACTTAAGATCCTCGACAGCAGTCATGGTCTTGGTATTCGCTGCCCTTTTCTGCGTCAGCGCGTCCATTGATTTCGCGTCGTCGCGCATCTCCTGGGCGATCTTCGCCCACTGGTCTTCCTGTGCTGATGTGATTTTGAGCTTGGCGTGCAGGTCTTTGATGCGTGCTTCGGCGCGGTCTTGGTGAGAAGCCTGGGCAGCGAGTACCAAGCTCGGAGCAAAAGCAATAGTGGCGACCATGACCACGGCTGCAACGGCGCGTGCAGCTGCATAAGTGAATTGATAGCTGCTTTTTTTCATTGGTGACTCCGGTGTTTGAACAATAGCGTCCTATCCGATTGTCAAGTGACCTCAAGATAGTTGTCAAATTTTGTGTAGAGGATGTGATCTCAGGCGGTGTTCTGCAGGGCGCGATGAAAGAACCTGCAAGAGCGAAGGACACGCGCAAGCGCTCTGTCAAATTCGCGTAGAGCTCAGCCTGATTGCATGTCCTTGTAAACAATTGCGGTGGTACGCGGTCTACAGCCCGCGCGTCGGCAGCAGTACGCGCCTTGAAACAACAGTGGCGCCTGTTTGGGCAGAACGTGCTCTTCGGGCCTACCTTTAACGCGTTTCCGTTCATCCGTCGCTGTCTATCCCGCTCAGTGTCCTCAGTGTCAAAAGCTCATCCTGGCAACGTTTGGCATTGGCCGGCGCGTTACCACGTCATCAATCGCGCTGTTATCGTGCAAGAGATCCATATCGGCGGCGAACAAGGTGCGTATGCGCGCCGCTCGTGTCGTTGTGCCGCTGACTCCGGCGGAAACGCAAGCGAATACGAGAACGAACGTGGCAGCGCAGTGACGGTCGAAGAGATCGCCCTGACTTCTTTCAACAGGAGGCGCTCGATGCATAAGGAAACGTGCTCACTACCTGCGTTATCGAATCATGAGTAGCCGCGAACCCTCAGGTCTTGCTTTCGGTCATCCTGGCATCCCGCCCCGCTGGACCTCGAGCCTGAAGGAAGGAGTAGGCACGGCCTGCTCCGATGCGAGCCGCATCTGGTTTACGCTGTCCCATGGGATTCTGAACGAGGTGTATTACCCGACCGTGGATCGTCCGCAGATCCGCGACATGCAATTTCTGATAACGGATGGCGAGACGTTCTGTCACGAAGAAAAGCGCGACCTGGAAAACGAGATTGAGTACCTGGATAGGTCCGCACTGGGCTATCGAATCGTGACACGCGATCCAGAGCGCCGATACGAGATCATCAAGGAGATCATCACCGATCCGTTACGGGCTTGCGTGCTCATACGTACACGCGTGGTAGCCCGCGACGCATGGCGCAGTCGTCTGAAAGTGTTCGTATTGCTCGCGCCGCACCTTGAGGGCGGCGGCAGCGGAAACTCGGCACGTCATCATTACGCTGCGCGCAAAGAGGTGCTCGTTGCGTGGAAAGGTCGCACGTGCCTCGCACTCGGCGTCAGTACGCGCTTCACGAAGACCTCGTGTGGATATGTCGGATTTAGCGACGGCTGGCGGGACTTGAAGGACAATTTCCGACTCGATTGGTCTTTCGAACAGGCGGAGGACGGAAACATCGCAGTGATTGGCGAGATCGATATCAGCGAACAGAACGAATTCACTTTAGCGCTCGCTTTGGGCGACAGCCTACACGCTGCGACCACGGCGCTTTCACAATCACTGAGCTTGCCCTTTGCGTCGAAAAGACATGACTTCATCACGCAATGGCAACAGGCGATTGCCGCTAGCGCCGAGTTGAGTCGATATTCCGGCGATGGAGGCCGGCTTTACTACGTCAGTCATAACCTTCTGCTCGCGCACGAAGACAAGACATTCAAGGGCGCCATCATCGCTTCGGCTAGTATCCCGTGGGGCGAGTCGAAAGGCGACGAGGACCTCGGTGGATATCATCTGGTATGGACACGCGATATGGTCCACAGCGCCACGGCGCTCCTCGCCTGCGGCAACACCGATGTTCCGAGACGTGCTCTCGTATATCTCGCAGTTTCGCAGCACGGCGATGGCGGCTTTTCGCAGAATTTCTGGGTGGACGGTACCGAGTACTGGGGCAACATGCAGCTCGACGAGGTTGCCTTCCCGGTGTTGCTTGCGTGGCGCGTCTGGAAAGCAGATGGTCTGGGCGAGTTCGATCCGTATCTTATGATCAAAGCCGCCGCGCAATTCCTGATTCGAGCGGGCCCCGTGACCGGCCAGGAACGCTGGGAGGAGAACAGCGGCTATTCTCCATCGACTCTCGCGGCCACTATCGCAGCACTCATCTGCGCCGCAGATTTTGCCCGCAGTCGCCATGATAGCGCGATTGCTGAATTCATCGAGGCATACGCCGATTACCTGGAATCGCATGTGGAACAATGGACGGTCACGACAAGCGGCGATCTGCTGCCCGGAGTTCCGCGCCATTACATTCGAATTCAGCCGGCAAGTCCCGGCGACCCCTCACCGCTCGACAGCCTTGACAAGGCTTTATTGACGATCGGGAATACGTTGCCCGGCGTCCATCTACAGGTACCCGCGAAGGATGTTGTCGACGCGGGTTTTCTCGAGCTCGTCCGCTATGGCATTAGAAAAGCTGGTGATCCCCTGATCGAAGATTCACTGCGCGTCGTAGATGCCGTGCTCAAGGTCGACACGCCCAAGGGCCCGTGCTGGCGCCGCTACAACCACGATGGTTACGGTAATCGCGATGACGGCGGACCTTACCTCGGATGGGGTCAAGGAGGCGCATGGCCGTTGCTAACGGGAGAGCGAGGTCACTATGAGCTTTCCGCAGGGCGCAGCGCAAAACCTTTTTTGACCGCACTCGAAAAATTCGGAGATCGCGGGGCGATGTTGCCAGAGCAGGTATGGCACAAGGACAGGCCGGAGCTTGGCATGCGGCTTGGGCATCCAACGGGCGCAGCACTGCCGCTAGCCTGGGCACACGCAGAATATATAGCGCTCCTGCGCTCGTGTGCCGATGGCGTGGTGTTCGATCTCATTGCGCCCGTCGTTGCGCGGTACCTCGCCGGCCGTGGACGTAAGGACCTCGAGATCTGGAACCCATTGCATCAGGTTCGGAAGATCAGGCGCGGCGATATGCTGCGCATACAGGCGCCGGCCGCTTTCCGTCTTAGGTGGACGCGTGACGAGTGGCAGACACAAACCGATACGACGACGGCAATCGACTCGGGAATCGGCCTGCATTTCGTTGATCTTGCCGTGCCGTCCGAGCAGTGCCTTCCCTTGGTGTTTACATTCTTCTGGCTCGAAAGCGCAGACACTCTAAATTTCAAGCGAGGGCGCGACAGCTGGGAAGGGACAGATTACATCGTGCAGGTGTACTGACCAATGTGCTCATCTTCTACGGTGACTGGAGCTTTTACATGAGATTCCTGGAAGTTGTAGTAGCTGGACTGCTTCTATCGGGCACTGCAATAGCAGCGAACACGTCGAATACTGATCAAGCCAGCAGCAAAAATGAATCAACAATGGAAAAGGCAAAAGAAAAAGCTTAGGAGGTCGTAAAGAAAACAACCGAACAGGTAAAGGAAGGTGCCGCGGCGGCAAAAGCTAAAATGCGGCGATCGAACGAGCGAAAAATCAAGACGACCGTCACGGTCAAAGAAAAACCGCAGAGAAAAGACCCAGGCAGGGCACCGCAATATCAGCCGACGAAGTAGTGAGTCGTCTAATGCTTTACGCCTCGCGAGAGTGAACGATCTGCGGTAATCGGATCCACGCTTCCCGAGCTACTGATGAGAGCCATCACCTGACGCATGGCCTTCGGCCCAGGCCCTCCGCGCGGTACTCGAGAGTCCGGCTCACGACGGACCCCATCGCTTCGGCATCATGTCCATCCCTTGCTATTTCATGCGCCTCCATCGTATCCGTTTTCGTCATACGCAATTGTTTGAGGGCAGAGAGCAGTGCGAGGGGCGCAGGTCAACGTTGGTGGCTTACCTGAAGGCTGAGTCAGCCCTGCTAC
>JAQGNH010000491.1 GCA_028291945.1 Betaproteobacteria bacterium | reverse complement strand
TGAAGCGGCCCTTGAAGTCGGTCGTGCCGTGGTTCGCCATCTCGTCCTCGTTCCAGCCGGCGCCGATGCCGAACAGAAAGCGCCCTTTGGAGATCTGGTCAAGGCTCGCCACGGACTTCGCTGTCTGAATCGGGTCACGCTGCACGACGAGGCAGATGCCTGTGCAAACCTTGAGCTTCTTCGTCACGGTGGCAGCTGCCGTCAGCGTCACGAACGGGTCCATCACATCGTAGTATTTCTTCGGCAAGTCGCCACCTTGCGGGTAGCCCGATTTGCGAGTCAGCGGAATGTGGCTGTGCTCCGGCGCCCAAAGGCTTTCGAAGCCGCGCTCCTCGAGCGCGGTGCCCATCTCGACCGGCCCGATCGAATAGTCGGTAAAGAAGATCGCAACGCCGTAGTTCATGTGCTTCCTCCGCCTGTGCCGGGTGTTCCTGTTATTTCTTATTCCGGCGCCCCGTTTGCATGGAGCTTCAGCGCCGCGTAGATGACCGAGAGCACCGGGGTCGGCACCCCGAGTTGCTTGCCCAGGGCCACCACCTTGCCGCCGAGCCACGGCAATTCGAGTCGGTTACCGCGCTCCAGGTCCACCGCCATCGACGGCTTCATCATCGGTGGAAAATTCAGCACGGCCTTCTCCAATCGGGTTTGCATATCGGGCGGCAGTGCCACCCCGAGCGCGCGACCCACTGCAATGGCTTCGGCAAAGCTCGCGCTGAACAACGCCATCACATCGGCATCCTCGCGCAGTTTGCCGAACGGCAGTCGAATCAACGACGCGACCGAACTGTTCGCCGCGAGCAGCACGAACTTTTCCCACAGCGCCGTCTGAATGGCGTCGGTCAGCGCCACATCGAATCCGGCTTTCTGGCACATGGATTGAAACGCCGCCCCGCGCGCGCTCATGCGTCCGTCTAGTTCGCCGAATACGATCTTCATGAACGTCCCGGTCTGGCGGATCACGCCAGGTCGGTCGATGGTCGCGCTGATCTGAGCCACGCCGCCCATCACCGCATCCGGCCCGAGAATGGGGATCAGCCGGTCGGCTGCATCGATGCCGTTCTGCAGCGGGATCACCGCCGTGTTTGGACCGATCAGACTCTTGATGGCCGCGCCGGCGCTTTCCACGTCCCAAAGCTTTACGCAGAAGAGCAGCACATCGACTTGACCGATTGCGGCGGGGTTATCCGTTGCTTTGCACGGATGGATGTGCGTATCCCCGCGCGGACTTACGACCCGCAATCCATTCGCCCGCATCGCTTCCAGATGTGCGCCGCGCGCAACGAAGGTCACGTCTGCCCCTGCCTGCGCCAGCGCCGCGCCGAACGCGCCGCCCACCCCACCACTCCCGATGACTGCGATCCGCATTGCTCTCTCTCCCTGTGAACGCTAGAACGTGATCGAGGCCCGTCTCGCGCAACACTTCACGAGCGGCGTGCGACCGCATGAAGTCGATGAACGCCTGATTCCCTTCGCGCTGCGTCGAGCCGGTGAACACAGTCGCGCCATACACGATCGTACGCGGTGAGGCCGATATCGGCGTGCAGCAACCCGCCGAGCTCCTGCCGGTTCCGGGCATCGAGCTCATCGGACCGCTGCCGCCGGAGCTTCGTCAGCTGCTCGTGCTCGGCTGGAATCCGCACGAGCGTGAACGCCCACAACAGATCGCACCGCCGGCTGCGGAGCGACCGCCCTCGGCTGTCCGTTAGATTTCCGGGAGGAGAGCAAATGGAACTCATGCAATGGCTGTTCTTGAGTAAGCCGTTTCAGCGATAAACCGCACTGACGTACCTCGGCACCCCACAACATCGGATCGATGTACCTGCGTCCGCAGCTGGTGCGATCTACTGACAACCCAAAGCTGAAGGTCGAGGGGACAGATTGTTCGTGACGCGTTACGAAAAATCGAGCCGGCCAGAAGATACTGCGCTTCTCTCGGCTCGCGGCTTCTGGCCGAGGGCGGCTACTCGCATCAAATATCGAGGGGCTCGTGATCAGCTAACCGCGCCCTGCTTGCTCAATCCGAGAATTCCACCGGATAAAGCGGTTTTCGGTTCACCGCTAAGGAAAAAATATCCGGCCGACCATAGTGGCCACAGACGTCCAACGAGCGTCGCGCTCGCCGCGCCGCTTCCCTATCGATCTCAGCATAGAGGATGCTTTTTTCGCGGTGGAGTGGCCCGGCGGTGACGGCCCCCGCTGGATTGATTACGACTGCGTCACCGTTGTTGATCCATTCGTCGGGTTTGTAAAGCTTGTCGCGTTCGGGAAAGTCCGCCGGAATGTCGGAGCCCTGCAGCGCGGTGGCGGTTCCGATCACCCAGCAGCCCGCCTCCCTCGCAATATGGCGCAAAGTCACGAGGCAGGCCTCCCCGTTGTCCCAAGTCGGATTCACGAAGATCTCGAGGTCCTGCGCGTAGAGCGCATACCGCGCCAGCGGCATGTAGCTCTCCCAGCAGATGAGGCTGCCCAGCCGACCGGCGGGCGTATCGACGACTCTCAAGCCGCTCGCATCACCCATTCCCCACACCATTCGTTCTGGATTGGTCGGCATCAACTTACGGTGCCGGTTCAGCAGCATCCCGTCAGCGCCGATGACGACCACGGTGTTGAACAGCGTCGTGCCCGAGAAACGGCTGTCGATCTCGTTGATCCCTATCACGACGGTCACCGCATGTTTGCTCGCCGCGTCCTGTAGCGGCCGCAAATCTTCACGATTCAGGTCGACAGCGTTTAGACGCAGCCTCGCATGAATCTCGCTGGACAGCGCGATGTCACCTCCGGGCTTGAGCCGCCAGATCCAGCTCGGGTACCCGGGGACATAGGCTTCCGGAAACACCAGTAGCGCGGCGCCCGCGCGGGCGGCCTCATCGATCGAATCAAGCGCCCGTGAAATCGTCTGATCGCGATCGAGCAGCACCGGAGGCTTCTGAATGACAGCGACTTTCGTGGTCATGACCGCAACTCTCCTTTCTTTCCCACCGAGACGGGGCTCGCCCGCCACGAGGGGTTCAACACAGGCATGAACTCCGCGGCTTACTTGCGTCCCACCGCTACGAGCATCTCGCACGGACCGATGAAACCGCCCGGACCCTCGAATTGCTTGAGTTCGCTCTCGATTTCGCGCCAAGCATCGGCGCGCTCGTCCTCGGACAGCGTAGCCATCATCTGATGCAGCGCCCCGAACGATTCACGCTCGAAGCGTACGCATTCGCCCGCCGATGGCAAGCGCACCGGCGCGTCCACTTTCTCCACGGTCACGTCACGGAACTCTGCGCGTTCCAGGGCCCCCGCAAGAACACTATCAGCACCCAGTGAGAATGGCCCGGGTTGGCCCGGCAAAGGCGGCGGCAGCTTGGCGCGCCGGCGGATGATTGAAACCGGGATGGAGAAGAAGGCATTGTGATCCGCTGTGGAATACACGATGGCGCCGATGCGCCCGCCCGGCTTCAGCACGCGTTTCATCCCCCCGAGCGCCTTCTGCTGGTCGGGAAAATAGATGAGCCCGACGCGCGAAATCACCGCGTCGAAGGTATCGGCAGGAAGCGCGTCCAGCACCTCGCCGTCCAGCTCTCGCGTCGCGATCTGCGACAACCCCGCCTCGCGGGCCGCCCCCGCGGCGCGCTGGAGAATGGCGGGGGAGATGTCCGTCGCCAGCACATGACCGCTCGGCCCGACGCGTCGAGCCGCGCGCAGCGTCTGCTCGCCAGCCCCGGCCGCCACATCCAGCACCCGGCTGCCGCTCTGGACAGCGGCGAGATCGAGCATCCGTTCGGTGGCAGGTCCCAGCCACTCTCCCAGGAACGGCCCCCAGCGATGCCAGGCTTCGGCGGCGTTCTCCCACTGCGACCGGGTCGTCGCTTTGAACTTGATTGGATCGAAAGTCGTTACCGCGCTCATGGTGCCTCCTTAAGAAAAGCGACGTGAATGGTCGCTCGATTCAAGGATAAGTAAAGGGGGCCAGGCCATCTAGTCCAGAATCTGTAGCGCGATATCGGATCTGTCTTACACTGGCGACATGACGGATTACGGACAGTTCTGCACCGTGGCGCGGGGCGCGGAGATTTTTGGCGAGCGCTGGACGCCGCTCGTGGTGCGCGAATTGCTGTGCGGCAGCACGCGCTTTAACGATCTGCGTCGCGGCCTTCCGCGGATGTCTACCACTCTCCTGGCGCAGCGCCTGCGCAAGCTCGAGGAGGTGGGTGTAGTGCGGCGCGTGCGCAGCGGCAAGGGCTGGGAATACCAGCTTACGCCGGCCGGAGAGCAACTGCGTCCGATCGTCCTGCAGCTCGGCCACTGGGGCGCACGCTGGATCGGCAGCCGACTCCGGCGTGATCAACTCGATGCGGGGTTCCTCATGTGGGACATCCGCCGGTTCGCGCAACTCGATAGGTTTCCGCAGGATCGTCGCGTGGTGATCCACTTCCATTTCCGCGACGCAGGGACCCGCGAGCGGCGCTGGTGGCTGGTGGTCGAGAATGGAGAGACCGACCTGTGCCGCGATGATCCGGGCCACGAGCTGACGTTGATCGTGGAGTCCACCGTTCGCGCGCTGACAGAAGTCTGGACCGGTGACAGCGACGCCAAGACCGAATTGACGGCCGGCCGGGTGCGTATCACGGGTGCAGCGCGCGACGCTCGCGATCTGTGGCGCTGGCTCGGCCGAAGCATGTTTGCGCCAAGCCGAGCCACTGGATAGCGCTCTTCGATAATGTTCGTCCGAAACCTTGGTGGTGGTTCGAATGCGGGACTATACGGCGGCGATCGCCGCGCTCTCGCCCCGCTGGCGCGGCAAAGCGAACGCATCGGCGGCAGCCGCGCGCAGCACGACCTGATCGAGTTCACCCTGCTCAAGGCCTATCTCAACGCCGACCGGCTCGAAGAGGCTCGGCAACTGCTCG
>JAQGNH010000457.1 GCA_028291945.1 Betaproteobacteria bacterium | reverse complement strand
GAACGCGGTCAGGATCTCGTAGCCGGTCTCGGTCACGGCAACCATGTCACCAATCATCGCGCCCGCAACGTTGGGCACGAAAAGGTGCGGATGCAACTCCATCAGCATCCCAGGCTTGATCTCGATCGGGCCGCGGGTCGCAGCAGGTGAGTCCCACGGATTGGCGAAGGCGAGGCTCACGACCGGATCTTCGTAGGCATAGCCGAGACCGTGGCCGGAGCGTGACCGGCGAACTTCGTGCTCGGCGTAATGCCGGTGCAGGATGTCGTCCATCGCCGCATTCACTCCGCGAAGATCCTCGCCTGGGCGCAGCCGCTCGAGCGCCGCTTCGTACATATCGCGGCAGATTCCGTAGATCCTGCGATGATCGGCGGTGGCGCGGCCAATGCTGCCGGTTCGGACCGAGTGTCCCCAGTGCCCGTCGTACGTGAGCAGCACGCCCGCCAGAAGCTGGTCGCCAGCTTGCGGCGCGTTGAAACATTCATCCATGTAGTATCGAAAGACGTCGGCGCGCGGCGCGAGCGTGAGCCATGTGTCGCAGTAGTCGCAACCGGAATCGCGCGCCGTGTGTTCCATCGCAGCCTTCAGTCGATACCCATGCTTACCCGTTGCCACTTCGCGCGCCAGCGTCTCGAACATCGCGTCGCACACCTCGGCCGCGCGTCGATGGAACGACATCTCGACAGCAGTTTTCCGAACGCGGCATTTGTCGATGTCAGGCGCGAAGTCATGTATCCACTCGGTGCGAGGCAAACCTTGCTCGAGAGACTTCCATACCGGCGCCGGAGTCTCGTTGTAGCCCATGTATGCGATGCGGCGCGCTCCCCTTCCAGCCACGGCCAAAATGCTGACGATCTCATCGCCCAAGCGCGGTGGCTGCACATGACGCACGTCGTCGAACCAGAGATTCCTTTCGGCGAGGTGAGCTCGCATGTGGGGTTTGTTTCCCGTGAGAAGGGTCGGCGCCTTGCCCGGCTGGACGATCAGCATCGCAGGTGTGTTGTGGCCATCGAAATTGCACAAATATCGCAGATAGGCGTGCATGAAGCTCTGATTGCCCAACACGCTGCCGTTCGCATACAGGACCAGTGCTTCCAGCCCCCGATCGTGAAGCGCCCGCTCAACCTGGTGGACTCGCGCCTTCAAAGCTTGGCTGTTTACTCTCAACATTTTCGCTGTAAGAACGTGCACGAGATGTAGATCCCACATGCTAGTGCATCATCCGATCGTCCCAAAGTTATTTCAGTGTCGGTCTTAAGGCCAGATCTTTGCGCCAGCGCACGATCTACATCGCTGACCCGTGCTCGCTACTCAACGACCTACTTCTCGACGCGGCACAGCACCTGCATAATCGGACTTTTCAAATCGAAGATGAGGGCAGCATGGGGGGAACGCGATCGTACGGTTCACACGTCGTCGGCCAGATTGGCGCAGAGGCCGGACGGTGACGGCCGAGAACAGGAACACTTTCGCGCAAAGAAGATTGGCTCAGCTGAAGGTTTGCAAAGAGGAGATCGAGGACGCGCGGCGAGCAGTCGTTTTGACCGGCCTGGCAGCGCGCCGAGCCGAGAAGGAGCTTGCGGAAAATAAGGCCGGCGGTGAATTGGTGGGAAGTCCGCGCATCAGCGACTATTACACCGCCCAGGTGACGATTACCGTAACGCTCACGAGGGCTGAGGCCGATGCCCTCCGATCATTTCTCACCCGTAGTCCACCCCGGGAGTCTACGCTCGGATGCGCGTGGGGCGTCATAGCCGACGCGCTCGACGACAAGGGCATCTGATCCCTCACGCACGGAACAGCTGACAGGCGAGAGGCTGTGCCTGCAGCCCTTCCCACTCTTCAGTCGATACCGATGCCCGCGTCCTTGATGATCTTCTGCATCTGTTCGTACCGGGCTTTGGTGACTGCCGCCAGCTTGTCGGGCGATGATCCCTCGATCTCGAATCCTATCGAGACGAGTTTTTCGCGCACATCGGGCGCACCCACGGCCTTGAGGATTTCAGCGTTCAGACGGGAAATGATTTCCTTCGGCGTATTGAGGGGCGCAAAGATCGCCATCCAGGTCTGGAACTCGTATCCGGGCACCCCGGACTCGGCAACAGTCGGCACGGCGGGAAAGAGCGCTGACCTCTTTGCACCGCCCGCGGCGAGCGCACGCAGTCTGCCCTCTCTGACCTGAGAGACCACCAGCGACGTTGCCGAAAACATCAGCGGGATCTGCCCGCCGATCACGTCGAGCGTCGCCTGCGTGGTGCCCTTGTATGGAATATGCGTCAACTTCGCCCCGGTCATCGACTTGAACATCTCCATCGCGATGTGCTGCGGACTGCCGTTGCCGCCAGAAGAATAATTGAGCTCGTTGGGACGCGCTTTCGCAAGCGTGACGAGCTCGCGTGCGCTCTTCACCGGCAGCGTCGGATGCACGACCAGCAGCCAGGTGTTACCGGCGACAAGACTCACGGGCGCGAAACTCCTGTTCGCATCGTATGCGACCTTCTTGTACAAGTGCGGGATCATGGTCAGAATGCTGTCGTTGAGCGTGGCCAGCGTATAGCCGTCTGGCGTCGAGCGCATGAAGCGTTCGGTACCGATCAGCCCCGCTGCGCCCGGCTGATTTTCGACCACGATCTGCTGGCCCATGTTCTCGGTCATTTTCTGCAGGACGATACGCATCCCCACATCGACCGAGCTCGCCGCCTGCAGCGGCATGATCATCAGAATTGTTTTCCCGGGATACGTTTGGGCGAGTGACAGTGGCATTGCGGACGCGGTGACGATCCACAGTGCTAACTGCCAGAGACGGTTCATAACACTCCTTTTGAAAGACGCTGCCCGAACGTCCGGAGGGACCGGCGCCGCACGGCGTCGCTCCAGCGTTCTTGGATGATAGCCTACAGCCGGCTCTATGCGGCGGGAGGCTACGGATCTTGGAGCAGGTAAAAGTTAGGCAGTAGCTAAGAGCTACGCGGTAAGCTCGTACTTGAGTACCCAGTAGTACTCGAGCGCCGTGTACTTCACGGCTGTCGCATAAGTTTCAATGTCCGCCACGAGCTCGGCTTCGGCCGGAAAGTTCTTGAGCACCGTATGTTTCGTGCCATCAGCAAGCTCGCGACATTGGTATGAGTTTCCGTCGGCATCCGTGTGAGAAACCGGAGTGCTGCTTCCTTCGACATAGAGATTGTCCAACGCCACAACAATCGCGCCTGGACTCAGGGCGCGGTGCAGGGATTCGAGGAAAGCTCCGCGACTGCCGCGCCGGAGATGCGACCACCAGAAACCGGCAAACGCGCCAGTGAATGCCTCATAGCGAGGAGAGAGGCATTGGACATCTCCGACATCGAAACTTACGCGATTCTCGGGAAGCTGCTTGGATCGCGCGATTGCCAATGTCTCGGGGTTGATGTCGATCGCGGTGATCTTCCGGGCGACCGGCGCAATAAATTGCGTCCAATAGCCGGTGCCACACGCAATCTCGAGGACCCTTCGGTCGACGAAGTAGCCGGGAATCAGATCACGCAGCCGCGCCAGGTCCGCCTGGCGCTCGGGCTTGTCATAAACACGCTCGTACTCTCCGGCACGGGCGGCGTAGTAGGCGGAGAGTTGTCGGTCAGATTTCTGCATGGTGCAAAGGCCTAATCCAGCTCGATTCTTTCATGACCGTCGCTCATTTCCAATTCCGGATTTGATGACGATCGTAAGCGATATCCAGCGCGTGCGTCATACTCGTTCGAGGATATGGAGTCCCCGAACGCGGTCGTATAAGTAGATCAGTCCGCGGTCGTCGACGGTGACGTCGTTGCTCTGGACGCGCTGTGAGCCCGGTGGCACGTCCGGCATGTAGAACGCCGCTTCTTTGGGGGCATGGGGCTTCGAAATATCCATCACACGCAGGCCCTGCGCAAACCACGCCACCGGGATTTCGGTACCTGTTATTTTCTCGCAAGGCTGGTGGCACCCAGTGTATTTGGGCTGCGGCGATCCGTCGAAACAATCGAGCTGGAACGTGGAAAATGGTACCGGCCGCGTTTCGACGCTGATGTCGAAGATCCATACGAACGCGGGGGGCGCAGGCTCGAGTTTCTGAGCGTCTTCGTCGGCGACGATCATGAGCGTGCGGCCTTCCACCTGAAACGGCACCGGCATCACCGTATGCGTAGGGTGGGCGAACGGTGGGCTGTAGTCATAGTGGCTGACGAGCTTCGGTTTGCTGATGTCGTCGATGTCCAGAATCACGACGCCGCCGTGCCAGTAGCTCGTGTATAGGCGGTTCCCGACACGCAACGGATGATGGCAGCGGTGCGCGGTACCCTTCCAGGTGGATTTCTCGCCTCCAGCGGTCCATTGACCGGGCATCCACCAACGGCCCACTTCCTGCGGACGCGCCGGATCGATGAGATCCACAATCATGACGATGTTGCCAAGATAGCCGTCGACCGTCGGCGAGATGTACGCGTAGCGGCCATCGAAATCGAACCGATGGACTCCTGCCATGCCGGTGCCTCCGGTTTCCCAGTTCGTGATGTGCTTCGGCCGGCCCGGCGTGGAGACATCATAAATTGCGAGCCCGCCGCGAAAGTCTGCGGGCGCGATCAATTTCATTTGAGCATCACCTCCGACGACGACATCCGGCGACGTGACTTCGGAAAACGGGTTGACCTCACGATTCGTCACCATGATGTTGTTCGCAACACGCACCTTGTGCGAATGCGTACCCGCCGGCATTTCGATTGTCTGCATCAGCTTCGGATGCTTGGGATCGCTCACGTCGACAGTCGTCGTTCCGTGTGGACTTTTGACGTGGCCGAGGTAGGCGACGTTACGATCTACCGTGACCTGTCCGCCACCCACCCAATCGAAATAACCGACTTCGCGTATACCCTTTGCCTGACTCATGTTCCTCCCTGGTTAGTCGAATTTATCGCCGGACGCTTTAGTGACTTTGCTCCATTTGACGATCTCCTGGCGAAAGCCTTTCCCGAATTCATCCGGAGTATTGCCGATCGGATCGGCGCTGAACTTCGCGAGCACGTTCTTCACGTGCGGCGTTCGAAGCCCCTCCACAGCAGCCGCGTGTATTTTGTTGACGACCGCTCGCGGTGTCGCCGCCGGCACGAACATGCCCACCCACGAAGACGCTTCGTATCCGGGAAGTCCGGACTCACTGATGGTGGGCACGTTTGGCAGAGCTGTGGCGCGCGCAGTCGTCGTCACCGCGATGGCGCGCAGTCTACTGGCCTGCACGAGCTGCAATGCTGCCACGATCGGCGAGAAGGTCATGTCGACGTGACCGCCGGCGGTATCGGTCGACGCCGGCCCCGCGCCTTTGTACGGAATGTGAGCGATCTTTACGCCCGCCATCGAATTGAAGAGGACGAGTGCGAGGTGGTTCGACGTTGCGGTGCCGCCGGATGCGGAATTCAGCGCGCCAGGCCGCGCTTTAGCCAGCGCGATAAGTTCCCGCACGGACTTCGCAGGCATAGACGGATGCACGACCAGCACGTTGGGCGTGACGACGAGCTGGCTCACCGGCGCGAGATCCTTGAGTGCATCGTAGTTCGTCTTGGCGCCAACCGCGGGCCCGATGGCGAGCGCCGTAGTTCCGACGAGTACCGTGTAGCCATCCGCAGGCGCACGCACGACAAACTCCGTCCCGATCCTGCCGTCGGCGCCGAGTCGGTTGAAGATCACTATCGGCTGGCTCCGCGTCTCGCTCATCCGTTGTGCCACGGTGCGCGCCACGATGTCGGTCGATCCCCCCGCCGGGAATGGGACTACGATCGAGACGGGCTTCTCGGGATAGCTCTGCGCGAGCGCGCTCCCGAACATTGCGAAAAAGCAAACGACCAAGCAGGACCGCATTCAGCAAACTCCTCTTCGGATCTAGAGCAGGACTGACCGCAGGTTTGAAAAACTCGGCGATTCTACCGGCTCATCTACCGAAGCGCGTTACTGCTTATTCCCCGCGTATGCCCGCCTGCTTGATCACGCGGCTCCACTGCTCGTGTTCGGCCCTGATGTGCGCGGCGAACTCTGACGGCGAGCTGCCGACGGGGTCGGAGCTTTCTGCAGCGAGGCGTTTCGTCATCTCGGGTGAATGCATCGCACTTCTGGTTTCCTTTGCAATGCGCTCGCTGACAGCCTTCGGTGTGCGTCCCGGCGCGATGAGGCCATACCAGTTCATCACGATCATGCCCTTTACGCCCGCCTCGGCGAACGTCGGAAGCTCCGGCAGCACCGACATGCGCGTCGGCGTGGTGACCGCCAGCGGGCGCAGTCGTCCGTTTTGCAGATAGGGAAACACAGACGTGACCGTAGGAAATCCGACTTGAACGAGTCCGCTGGCGATGTCCTGATACGCCGCGCCTCTGTAGGGGACGTGCAGCATGCGAGTGCCGGTCGCGACCTGGAACAGCTCACCCGTCAGATGAATAGGGCTGCCGATGCCGGTCGACATGAAGTTCAGTTTTCCCGGGTTCGCGCGCAGGTGCTGCACGAGCTCGAGAACGGACTTCGCCGGCACCGCCGGATGCACCGTGAGCACATAGCCCTGCGCAGCGACTTGTGACACCGGCTCGAAATCACGCAGGAGATCGAAGCGCGATTTGTAGAGCAGAGGATGCGTGACGGGCGTGAGGCTCGACATCATGAGCGTGTGGCCATCCGGTGCGGAAGACGCAAGGATTTCGAGCGCGATCTGGCTTCCAGCCCCGGGGCGATTGTCGACGATGACGTTCTGGCCGAACGCCTCGCCAAGCTTTTGCGCGAGCCCGCGCGTCATGAGGTCCATGTTGCCTCCGCTCGTCAACGGAACGAGGATGCGCACCGGACGAGTAGGAAAGGCTGGGGCTGAGCCTGTCGAAGCGCTCTGCGCGTGAGATGGCACGAGGACGAGCGTGCCGAAAAGAAGTGCAAGCCGGAGTGTGTCAGTTAGCATGTTCATCACCAGGACTGTCCTCGTCTAAGCTATTACCCCGAGCTGTTTCAGCATTCCCAGGTCGTCGCGTACCGCAGCGTGCTCGGTAATCTGCCCGCCGCTCACGCGGAAGCTGTGAAACTGCAGGACTTCAACCTTCCTGCGCGTAGGCGCAACGCCCGCGAGCATACCGCTGAAGGCGCTCGGCATCGTGGGCTCGCCGAGGTGGGTGCCGGTCATCATAACTTTGCACACCACACGATCGCCCTCCGCCGTTGCCTCTTCGATCCGATAGTTGAAATCGGGGAAGGTGCTGAAGAGCGCCTCGAATACCCTCTGCATCCCTTGTCGGCCGACCGTGTGTCCATGGTTTTTCGCGTCTGCCGCATAGAACGCCGCGGCAGCGACGGCATCGTGCTGGTTGGTTCCTTCGTCGTAGAGGCGGCGGATGAGAGATTTGTTTTCGTCCGGCATCGTCAAGCTCCTCGTTCTTTCTGATAGTGAAGCAGCGCGTTCGCCTGGATGCGGCGAGAGAAGTATGATAATTCCGCACCGCCAGACTGTCGCGCCTCCGGGCGAACGAATCACCGGTGGCATCTCCATGCCGCCACATGCGGGGCGGTAAGCAACACGCGTTATGCCTCTAGCAATCGCAGGATGTCGCGCGCAGAACCATCCCCCCGAACGAATTTCAAGCGAGCTCATGCAACGCGTACTTATCCGAAACGGTGCCACAGGTGACTTTAGTCCGAACAAGCGTGCTGAAGCGCATGGCGTGACAACACATCGGTGTTACGCTCGCGCGCCACCTTCATTGTGAGCCACGCCTGGTGTCTGCGGTTTGAAGGACGGTTACATGAAAGAGGACCGACCTTGAAAAGTTTGATTGCCGCCATCGCCCTCGCAATCTCGGGCATCGCCCCGCCTACGTTCGCGCAAGTCTATCCCTCGCATCCAATCACGATCGTCGTGCCCTTCGCTGCAGGTGGGCCGACCGATGTGATCGCCCGAACCATGGCTCAGCACATGCGCGCGTCACTCGGCCAAAGCGTTATCGTCGAGAACGTGACCGGCGCGAATGGCAACATCGGCGTGGGCAAAGTTGCGCGCGCGGCGCCTGATGGCTACACGATCAGTATCGGCCACTGGAGCACTCACGTGGTCAATGGAGCGGTCTATCCGCTGCCATACGACCTGCTGAAGGATTTTGAACCCGTCTCGCTGATCGCGACCAATTCCTATCTGATCGTGGCAAAGAATGCCGTGCCGGCGGGTGACCTGAAGAGTTTCATCGCCTGGCTCAAGGCTAATCCGAACAAGGCCTCGGAAGGGACCGCCGGCGCGGGCAGTCCGCAGCACGTCAGCGGCGTGTTCTTTCAGAATGCCACGGGTACCCGCTTCCAATTCGTACCCTATCGCGGGGCCGCCCCGGCGATGCAGGATTTGATGGCCGGGGAGATCGATATGATTATCGACGATCCGACCAGTTCACTGCCGCAGGTGCGTGCCGGCAGGATCAAGGCCTTTGCCGTCACCGCCAAAAGCCGTTTGGCTGCGGCACCGGATATTCCGAGCGTGGACGAAGCCGGGTTGCCCGGTTTCTACTTTTCGCGGTGGCATGCGCTTTGGGTCCCGCGGGGAACGCCGAAGGAAGTCATCTCCACGCTGAACGCCGCCGTCGTGGGTGCCTTGGCCGATCCGACTGTGCGCTCGCGGCTCGCCGACCTCGGCCAGGAGATTTTCCCGCGCGAACAGCAGACCCCGGCGGTGCTCGGCGCGTACCACAAGGCCGAGATCGAAAAGTGGTGGCCGATCATAAAGGCCGCCGGCATCAAGGTGGAGTAGTACGCGGCTGCGGCGTGTCGCATTCAGCTCGCGGCACGGAAGTGGAAACGTTCAACGCGCGCGTGTAGGCCGACGAGCAGATCGGAATAACGCGGGTGTTGGGCGACCCGCGTGACGCGAAACGTTAGGGCTTCAAGTCGAGCATCGCCTTGCCGGTTTCCATGTCGAACGGCACAGAGACGTGTTCGTGCACGACTTTCCATTGACCGTCGATCTTGCGCAACCCGAACGTGGAGCGCAGCGAATTCAGAACGCGCCTACCGTCCTTTTTCGTGCCGCCGAACCGGTTCAGGCAGCGGGCGAACGCGATATCACCGTCGACTGAGATGTGGAGGTCGTGGACCTCGTACTCGAGCGGTGGATCGAACGCCGCGAGCGTCCTGGCCCAGAGGCCGCGGATCGCTTGCGAACCCTGGTGCTTGAGCGGAGGCACCATATCGAAGGTCACGATATCGGGGGCGCACTGTGCAAGCATTGCCTCGACATCCTTCGCGCGCACCGCTTTCGTGATCGCGTCGATCACTGTGCGAATCGCAGCTTCTTCAAGGCTCTTGCTCTCTTCACGCGCCATAGGGGTCTCCTTAGCTTTGCATGGGGCCCTTAATTTTCAGCAACGGCCTTCAAGTTCGCCAGACCGACCTCGAAGTCTTTGCCGACCATGCTGCCTTCTCGTACCCCCTTCGGAATCATCAGCATCATAAAGCGCATCGTCATCACTCCGGCTCAAGGCGCAACGATGACCATCCACGATACGCCGAGGCGGTCGGCGACCATGCCGAAGCGCGAGGAAAAGAACGTCTTGGTCAATGGCATCTGCACCTGCCCACCATCGCCGAGAGCACCGAACAGCCGCTCGGCCTCGGCTTCGTTGGCCGCCGTGACCGACAGCGAAAACCCCTGGAAGCTCGGCTTACCTAAGCAATGTCCGTCGGAAGCCATGACCGTTGTCTCGCCTATCCGCAAGGTCGCATGCATGATTTTGTTCTCGGAACCGGGCGGGTGCATGCCGGGTTGCGGCGGCTCAGGGCTGTCTTTGAAGCGCATGAGCATCTCGACCTTTGCGCCGAGCGTTTTCTTGTAGAACTCGATGGCTTCTTCGCAGCGGCCGTCGAAGAACAGGTAGGGTTGGACTTGCATGGTGTCTCCTTGTCAATGTCAAAACGGATTCCGGATCACGTCCCGCACGCGGATTCGTCCGGAATGACGATCCTTTATGCATCCCATCCAGGGACACACGTTACAGACACAGTCGAACGCACCTTTGAGAGATCGACACATCGAATGATCTCCGTGGCATCACCTCAGCAGCGACTATTTCTTCCCTGCCACCTGCGAGCGCAGGCGCTCCTCCTGTTCCCTCAACTCGGGCGTGAACTCCGCGCCGAAGTCTTCCGCTTCGAACACCTGGCGAATTTCGATCTCGGATTCCGCGCCGGGGAATGGATTGGGGCAGCGCTTGACCCATTCGATCGCCTCTTCCTTCGACTTCACCTGCCACATCCAGTAGCCGGCGACCAGTTCCTTCGTCTCTGCGAAAGGCCCGTCGATTACGGTCCGCTTGTTTCCCGAAAATCTGACGCGCGCGCCTTTGGAACTCGCCCGCAGACCTTCGCCCGCCAGCAGCACGCCGGCTTTTGCCAGCTCTTCGTTGAACTTTCCCATCTCTGTGAGAAGCTTCTCGTCAGGCAGAACACCTGCTTCCGAGTTCTTGTTGGCTTTGACCATCACCATGAATCGCATCGTAATTCTCCATTTGATTTCGCTTGGGAGCGGGGCTTAACGACGATTCGTCTGCCGTTCGATCGCTCTATTCTTAGACGAACGGGGCTGCGCTAAATCGACACCTGGAAGAACTTTTTTAACGAAGCGACGGCTGCCGCGTGTGTTGCAGGTAGTGCATTGTGGAATACACGGTATACGGGTTGCAATCCTTCTTTGCGCGCACGCTGCGCGTTAGACGTTGCGGGCGAGACGTCGGACCTTGCTATAGCTCAGACCGGGCGTCCCGCCGATTATTGGAGACATCCCATGAGTAACACTGGTTTAGACGTTTTCGACACGACACTGCAGAAAACCCACAATTGGCTCAATGAATTGATGCAGCTACTGAGCTGCGAAGACAAACGAACGGCGTATCGCGGTTTAAGAGCAACACTCCACGCACTACGCGATCGCCTCACGGTCGACGAGGTGGCGCAGCTCGGAGCACAACTCCCGATGCTCGTGCGCGGTTTTTACTATGAGCAATGGGATCCGTCGCGCACGCCGATCAAAGTGCGTCATCTTGATGAGTTCCTCGAGCAGATCGAGCAGCGATTGAAACCAGACCCGGCTGATCCCGAGGAGATCTCCCGGGCCGTGTTCACTTTGCTTGCAGAGCGGATCACCAGCGGTGAGATTGAAGACGTCAAGCATGTATTACCCGCTGAATTACGGACTCTATGGCCGCCCGCGGTGAGCACAACCGAGCGACAGTAACTCGCGAAGCCAGGCGCAAGGGGCGACGAAGAATTTTCAGTTGGCCCTGAGATCGCGTGCGCGCGAGCCATGCGCTCGACAGCCTGCGGGACTCGTCGCTTCTACTCCGCGTCTGTCTTTCTTCGGCGAGTCCTCAGGGCTCCTCTCTCACCACGCCTTGTGGAAGAGATCCAAAGTACACTTCGACTTCCCTGAGCTTGCTGCCTCCTGGCGGTCCCAGCATTGTCCTGCATGTTCCAGCCGAATCATGGGCAACGCAGAACGCTAGAATGGTGTTTTAAGAAACCGGTAAAGTTATTAGAGCCGGGGCGAAAATTGATGGGTATCAAAAGGAGGAACTAGAAATGCCATACAAGTGCTTGCTCTATGCAGTGCAGGACCGCATCGCAACCCTCACGCTGAACCGGCCCGAACGGCTCAACGCACTGGGCGACACCCTCCGCGACGACCTGTACGACGCTGTCACGAAGTCTGCGGCCGACCCGAACGTCGGCGTATTGGTGATCACCGGCGCTGGACGCGGGTTCTGCTCCGGCGGCGATGTGAAGTCGATGAACGAACGCGAACAGAGCGGTGAAACGCCGCCCCCCATCGATCGTTTCGCCCCGATTCGCGACCGAATCGTGCTCGCTATGCGCGATTGTCCGAAACCCATCATCGCAGCAGTGAATGGTGCGGCTGCGGGCGCAGGAATGAATCTCGCGCTTGCCTGTGACATGCGTATCGCATCGAGCGCCGCGAAGTTTTCTCAGGCGTTCGTGAAACGCGGGCTCGCTCCGGACTGGGCCGGGACATGGTTCCTGCCGCGCGTCGTTGGCACCGCAAAGGCCTTCGAGCTCATCTTCACAGGAGACACGATCGACGCAAACGAAGCGCTGCGACTTGGAATCGTGAATGCCGTGGTTGGTGCCGAAGAGTTGATTCCCCACGCATATAAGCTCGCCCGCAAGATTGCGGACGGTCCTCCGGTGGCGATCGCGGTGTCGAAGCGCGCGGTCTATCACAATCAGGACGTCGACCTGCGCGCCGGGCTGGAGTTCGAAACGTTCGCCCAGGGCCTTTGCAGAGAAACGGAGGACTCGAAAGAGGGCGTTCGTGCATTCATCGAGAAACGCGCGCCCGTGTTTCGCGGACGCTAAGGGCGTGACAGCTTTCGGCGCGAGCGCATGCGCCGGTTTCTCCTCGCGCGACGCGCTAGCGGCACGTGCCCACCCGGACACTCAGTTGCGGTTGGCCGCGCTGGAGCGCGAGAAAGGGTGCTCTCCGACGTTCGCACGGCGTGAATTAGTCGCCGTTCGAAGAGCCCCTTCGTGAGCATCGTACCTTCCGCGTCATCACTTGCTACCAAGCCTTTCGTCCTGCTGTGCCTCGCCATGTTCCTTGGCTATGCGAACCAATGGGTGCTCACGCCGATCATCCCGCTGTACGTGCAGGATCTGGGCGGGTCTGCGTTCATCGCTGGCCTGGCGCTGCTCGCATTCGCGGTGCCGAGCTTTACGTTTCGACCTTTCGTGGGGCATGTGGCGGACAAGTGGAACGCCGCGGGCGTGCTCGCGATCGGCCTTGCGCTGCTGGCCGCAGGCACTGCGCTCATCCTGATTCCGCTGCTGACGATGCTGTTCGTCGGCAACGTAGTGCGCGGTCTCGGCTGGGCCGGGGTCAACACGGGCGGATACACGGCGCTCGCAAGTGCGGCGCCGGCGAAGCGCCGTGGCGAGGCGGCCGGCTACTACACAAGTGTGACCACGAGCGCGTCGATCGTTTTCCCGGCGTTGGGACTATGGCTCATCAACGGCACGGCGGGGTTCCACGTTGTTTTCCTGCTCTCGACGGTGCTGGCGCTGCTGGGACTGCCCGTTGCGTGGGCCCTGAGAAGAAAGGACGAACCGACTGAAGCCGCACCGCTCGGTGGCGAGCCGGAACGCGGGCGACTGATCGAGCGCGGTGTGCTGCTCGCTACAGGTCTGAATCTCTGTTCGTCGCTCGCGACGCCTTCCGTCATGGCTTTCCTTCCGCTCTACGCCCGCTCGCTCGGTATCGCCAATATCGGGCTGTTCTATGTTCTTGCCGGGATCACGAGCATCGTCATTCGTCCGCTGCTCGGCAAGAAGTCGGATGCCATCGGCCGTGGTCCTGCAATAGCGATTGGTCTGGGCGCGCAGTTGATCGGACTGCTGTTCATCATGGTCGCGCAGGGCATCGAAGTCATACTCGCCGGCGGATTTTTCGTCGCGGTGGGCATGGCAATCATCAGCTCGACGAGCACCGCGCTCGCGATGGACCTGGCCAACCCACGTTCTCGCGGCCGTGCGATGGCTACCTTCAGCATTTCGTTTCAGATTGGCGGAGGAGCCGGAGCGATCATTTCCGGCGCTCTCGCGGACTTCGTTGGCCTTCGCGGAATGTATGTGGGATCGATCATCATCACGCTCGCGGGCTTCGGTCTCCTCGGGAGCGCGTGGAAGTCATTGCCGCGTCCTCAGAAGGCTGCGTGACCCTCGTCCACTCGATGCAAGGCGGGTCAGGACGCGGTACTTCGGTTCAAACGTTTTCCCAGGGCGATGAGGGTTACTGCTGCGGTGCATGCGAAATTGCCGAAGAAAATGGCCGTGAATGCCTTGTCGTGAATCACGAGCCAGCCGTAGAGCCCCGCAGTGAAGTTCGCAAAGGTCCAGAAACCCCACGTCGTGATCGATACGGCCGCCGCACCGCCTTCAGCCTTCAACACGGCGCGGATCTGTGGTGCATAGAACAATATGCGCACCGTGTTCGTCACGACGTAGAGCCATGCGATCGCTTCAACGACACTCCTCATCGCAACTGCCCCCGCACGCTTTCGCGGGCTCCCATGACTTGCGTATGCGAGCATCCGAAGTCGATACGCGTCACGTTAGTCGACTTACCCACGTCAGCGAAAGTCCGGCAGCCGTGAGCGACAGCAGCGCTGCGAGTCCTGTAAACAGCGCCGTCAATTCTCTTTCCTTTTTTTCGAGCACTGCCCGTCCGGTGAGCGTCTGGTAGACATTCTGTAGTTCTTCGGCAGTACTCGCGTGGAAGTACTGACCGCGCGTGGAGCTGGCGATTTGCTTCAGCGTCCCTTCATCGAAACTCGCATCGAGGGATTCGCCGTCAACAGCTATCGTGGCGCTCGTCGCGCTACCGAAACCGACCGTGAATACGCGCACGCCCCGATCCGCAGCCATTTGCGCTGCCCTGATGGCGGGGAACCCCATGTTGTCGCGCCCGTCCGTGAGCAGGATGACTGCGGCTGACTTGTAAGAACCCGCCGGCACCGCGCTGACCTCTACAATCTGCGGCTTGCGGGACTGGTTTCTGAAGACAGGTTGCGGGAGTACCGGTGAGCGTCCGAAACCGAAAATATCGTAGTCGTTTGCAAGCATGGTGTTCGGGAAAATGGTGAGCAGCGCGGCAAGCACGCCGCTTCCAATCGCGGTGTTGTACTGCAACGCAAGTTGTTCGAGTGCGGCTAACGCGTCTGCGCGATTCGTCGTCGGCGCTTGCACGAGATCAGCGCTGCCGGCGAAAGCGACAATGCCGACGCGCACGTCGCGAGGCTGCGCCTGGATAAACGCTTTCGCCGCGGCCTTCGCAGCTTCGAGGCGATTCGGTGTCACGTCTGTCGCGCCCATGCTCAGGGATATATCGATCGCGAGGACGATGGTGCGCTGTTCGGAAGGCAGCGTAATAACAGCGACAGGCCGCGCGCTCGCCACTAGCAGTGCGAGGAATGCAATCAAAAAAAGAAAGGGCGGGACGTGCGGCCTGATGCGATGTGAGCGAACGACTGCATCTCGTAGCAGAGTCAAACTCGAGTAGTGCAGCGCTGGCTTCTTTCTGCGCATCAATACGACGTACGTGAGCATCAGTCCTGGAATGGTCAGGAGCAGGTAGAGAACGTCGCGCGACAGGAAGGTCATGAGGCGTTGCAGTTCGCAAGGACTATGCCAATCGAGATAACGCAGGCTTCTACCAGCACAAACGTGAATTTGTGGTTGGATTACGCGTCCGAACTGCGAACGGGCGTGTGTTCGGAGGATTGCGATCGGGAGAAGTCGCACTATGGAAGGGCGGCGCAGCGCGTTCCCGCACGAGAAACGCGCTCATTCAACGGCGCCCGGGCTTTTGCAAGGAAGCTGGGAACGCCCCCAGCTGTTCGAGCGACGTGACCGTGTCCTAACGATCAGTCGGCTGATATAGAACAGATATTTGGCGCTATCATGGACTATTCGCGTCTGTCCGAGTGTTAGGGACGACAAGGCCTCGGTTTCAGTCGTTTCACGATTCGAGCACAGAAGGAGTAATCATGACCAGGACATTGACGATCGCGTTTAGCCTCACGGTGGCGCTGTCCGCGGCGGGTTGTAGCGGCATGCAAAACGCAGACAGCGGAACGATCATGCGGAGCGCGCAGGGTGACCCTGCGGGTTCGGCGAATATCGGCACCGGCTCGGTTACGGTGAACAGCGCAGTTCCGCAAGAGGCCAAAGCGGCCGGCATCGGGATTGGGCCGTGACCGGCACGGTGTTGCCGTAACACGCTGCGCCGTCTTGAGGAGCGGTGGAATTACTGAAGGGCTGCCTTAGGCTCGGTTGCTTACGCGGTTTGTTTGCGTCCGGCAGCCGGCCTCCGCTTCTTCTCTCGTTCGGCTCCAAGCTTCGTTTTGATCTTCTGCCAACGTGTCGAGCGGCCCGCGGCGTAGGCTGCGCTTCCATCTTTCGCAACGATGCCTTCGAGCTCGAATTTCTTTGCCAGAGCCCACAGCTCCGCTGCCGAGTTTTCAAAATGCCCGGCATAGATGATGCGCCCGGAGCCGCTCAACGCGTGCTGCAACATCCCTTTGCGGATTACGAGCGGATATCCGCGATAGTCCTCGCCGTCCAACTCTAAGAGGTCGAAAGCAAAGATAGCCGCCGGGTTCTTCGCCGCAGCTTCGTCAATGCGGTCAGGCCGACGCAGACGTGCGCGTTGACCCAACCTTGCGAACTGCGGACATCCTCTCTCGTCGCAGATCACGAGCTCGCCGTCGATTACGAGGTCACGCTGTATCGTGCGCATGGCGGCGACCAGCTCTGGAAACGCCGCCGTCATGTCTCGTCCATTGCGGGACTCCAGCCGAACGCGCTTGCCTCTCTTCGATGCGAGGACGCGGAAGCCGTCGTACTTGAGCTCAAAAATCCAGCCCTGAGCCGAAAACGGCACGTTCGCCGGTGTTGCGAGCATCAGGTCGCGATGGGAGATTCTTTTCAATTGAGCCAATCGTGAATGTCAGAGGCGCGGCATGCGATGCTGGCCGCGGTCACGCGTGATGCGTCCTTCTCTCGAGCGCTTTGAGGTAAACCCAACCTGCATCGGCGTAGCCGTGACGCATCGCGTCAGCTATACATGCCGCGCGGCTATGAAACACCTGGCTCGATTCGCTCACCCACTCGCGATCGAGGCGGAACCAGTACCACCCCGTGCCGTCCCGGCTGAATTGCCAACTCTGGCTCAAGTGCGCATTCTCCGTTAGGTTGTGACTCTACTTTTCCTAGGCGCAAGGTGAAACAATGCGCACGTCGTTATGGCGAGAAGAATCGTAACGATGGCGTGGTACGCTTCACTAAGAATCGACGAAGCACTCGCTCTACGGGCAAAATGCTTCAGCAAGGTTCATGAAAGTTCTGTGCCCATATGCTATGAGCAATTGAAAAGGCCGGCTGCCAGGGAAACAGCCGTTAAAAAATATGGTTAGTGAACGGACAATGCCCAACACGCTCGCGGTCGTTCCAGAAAAGCGCTCGTTTCTGTCAAAGCTTGGGCCTGGCCTGATCACAGGTGCGGCGGATGACGATCCGAGCGGCATCGCCACCTATTCCCAAGGCGGCGCCCAGTTCGGCTACGCAATGCTGTGGACGATCCTGTTCACCTTTCCCCTCATGGTTGCGATCCAACTCGTCAGCGCCCGTATCGGACGTGTGACGGGACACGGTCTCGCGGCGAACATGCGGCGCTACTATCCGGCGTGGCTCACCTACGGAATCGTGTGCCTGTTGCTCGTTGCCAACACCATCAACATTGCGGCCGATATCGGCGCCATGGCGGCGGCGCTCAAACTCCTGGTCGGAGGGCCGATCAAAGTCTATGCGGTCGCGTTCGCTGTCGTTTCGCTGCTCTTGCAGACCTTTGTGCCTTTCCCGCGTTACTCGCCGATCCTGAAAGTGCTCACGCTGGCGCTCTTCGCCTACGTGGCGACCGTTTTCGCGGTCCACGTATCCTGGAGCCACGTGCTGCTCGAAACCATCTTTCCCAAGGTTTCTCTAGAGCCCGCTTACATCGTGACCGTAGTCGCCATCTTCGGCACGACCATCAGCCCGTATCTCTTCTTCTGGCAAGCGTCGCAGGAAGTGGAAGAACAGCGTGCGGCCGAAGGTGAAGAGCCCTTGAAGAGAGCCCCCGAGCAGGCGCGCGCGCAACTGTCGCGCATCAAGTTAGACACCTACTTGGGTATGGGCTTCTCGAATATCGTCGCCTTTTTCATCATGCTGACAGCAGCCGTCACGCTCCATGTGAACGGCATCACCGATATTCAAACCTCCGCTCAGGCCGCTGAGGCGCTACGCCCCATCGCCGGCGAATTTGCCTTCACGCTTTTTGCCGCCGGAATCGTGGGCACTGGACTCCTGGCGGTCCCGATCCTGGCGGGGTCAGCCGCTTATGCCGTGGCAGAGGCGTTTAGCTGGCCCATCGGTCTCGGCCGTCGAATGACGGAGGCGCGAGGGTTCTACACCATCCTGTCGATTGCTACGCTTCTTGGGGTGGCGATCGACTTCACGTCGATAGATCCGATCAAGGCACTCTTCTGGAGCGCGGTCATCAACGGCGTCATTGCAGTGCCGATCATGGCGGTCATGATGCTCATGGCGGGCAGGGCGGACATCATGGGACGATTCACCGCAAAGCGGCGGCTCAAGATACTGGGCTGGTTCGCCACCGTTGCGATGGCAGCGGTAGTTGTCGCGATGTTCGTCACGTGGGGAAAGTGATTAAGTTGCGAGCAACTGAATGACGCTCGGCGGTGTAGCGTAAAGCGTCGAATATTTCAGAGACCCAGTCGTTCGTGAGGCGAGGGCCGAGGTATCTCACGAATGGCTGGCTGCTCAGAACTCGACGTGCAGGCGCACCGATCCAACGTGCACGGGGCCCCGATCTGCGTTGTAAGCCGGATTCCAGATGTGCTGGTAGTCCAGAGACAACCAGAAGTGTTTCACCGGGTTCCAGCTGTAGAACGCCTCCACTATGTCTTCGGGCCTGTAGTTGAGGCGACCGTCTCCGATGAAGAAGCCGAGGCCGCCTTTAGCCAGATACTCGCGATGCGGTCCCGAGAGAAAGTTGCGCACGTAGGCGACGCCAGCGCTGTCCTGGGGCCGAGCCCAGGCGGCGCCTTTCATCAATAGCCCGCCCGACATAGAACGATCGATCTCGGCGTACGCGTAGGTTTCTGTTTTGCCGTCCGCCCAACTGGCACGCGCGAAAAGACCGAGATCGCGCGTCAACGATTGTTCGAGATTGACGCCGAAGCCGAGCTTGCTTTGATCGGAGACACGTACGGCATTGATATCCGGGGTAGTCCCGGTTTGCGCCGCCAGATCGAGTGCATCCTGGAAGCGCGCCATCCGTGCGACATGGCGAAAGCCAAGCACGCGCAGCTTACCGGGTTGGCCGGCGATGGTATGTGCCCGCTCGACCTCGATCTGATCGCCGTAGTGTCGGAAAATACTCGTATCGAGCGCGAGCTGATTCGGCTCCCGCGGTTGCATGAAGCGTCCGGCGCGAAATGCCCAGTCGTCATGAAAGTATTCCAGCGCAAGACCCCACGTGTAACCGCGCGCATCAGCAGCGAAGTCGAAGGCGCCATGCGTGACGAGGGCCCAGTTCAAAAACTGAGTGCGCGCGTCGTGGCTATAGGTATTGTCGTCGAAGAGGTCGGTGACGGACACGTTACCAGCGGTCACCACCACGCGGCGCTTGTCGACGCTGCCCGCGAGCTGATTCGCGTCGGATTCGACGGCGTCGGTTCCACCGCCCAGGCCCCAAGTCTGGCGCAGGAACAGGCGCGCACGATAGAAGACCGGATGCGGTCCAGCCGTGCGAGCGATCTCGCCGTTCGTGAAGCCACCTAAGCCGGTGAGGCCCGAAAGTGGTATGCCCTGAGAAACCTCGGGATCGAAGTAGAGCTCGCCGCCTCTCCACGGGCGTATGCCAAAGAAGCCGGTCGCTGTAAACGAATAGCTCCTTTCCCGCTGCGTGATCAGGCTGTTCGCCCCTGAGTAAAGCGCGGGGAACGAGGGCTTATGCTGATACACGTAGGTCGCCTGGAAGTGCGCTGCGGCGTTCTCGAATTCCGCAGTCTGTGCAAAACAGATGATCGGCAGCAGACACGCCGTCAGCGCGCAAACACTCCTTGGCTTCAACCATGCCCCCCTTTTGTATGCGAGCTGCATTGAGCAAAATCCGTTCCGCGCTAATAGCACGATTCATGTAGCTTGGCTATTACGAGGGGCTTCAGATCCCGTCCTAGCGCTACCAAATACGCTCAGGTAGGATGACCAGTGCGATGCTCGCGTTCGCCGCTACAAAAGGCGCTAAGCAGCCTAAACTGCGTAAGATCATGACGAACGGCAGACATTCGCTCGGCGCGCAGTTACAGGCGGTGGCATTTGCCTGGTTGTTGTTCGTCCACGCACCGCAAGCTCTGGCGCAGCGGCTGGCCGGTTCAACGGCTGCAGAGGCCAAACTCTCGATAGATGGCTCGTTTCTTCTCGTGCCAATACTGACCGACATGGCGCGTCGTTTCGAAGGGTTCAATCCGGGTATCAGGATCGATGTGCGCTCGAGTGGCACAGGTAAAGGCCTGGCTGACCTTCGTTCTGGCGTTTCGGATATCGCGATGGCGCCCCGAGCTTTGCGAGAGAGCGAACGCGATCTTTTCGCGTTCCCCATCGCACGGGACGGCGTTGCCGTCATCGTCAACACTGCCAATCCGATAAAAGCAATCAGCTCATCTCAACTGACTGATGTTCTCATCGGGCGAATAACCAACTGGACCGCCCTGGATGGGCCCGATGCGCCGGTCAAACTAGCGTGGCGCCAAGGTCAAGGCTCGGCGGAGTTCATTCTCGAGCACCTCAAGTTGAGGCGCGCACAGATCGGTCCGCACACAGCCATCGTCACAAACGAAGATGCCATCAAGTTCGTCGCGAATACTCCCGACGGAGTCGCGCTCGCGTCTGTAGGCCTTTCTGAGCGCAGCGCGCGCGAGCGTACCCCGATTAAGCTGCTGGCCTACAACGGCTTCCCGGCAGCGAGCCGCACGATTCAAAATCATGTGTATTCTCTGTCACGACCGTTGACGCTGATTACGCGCCGGCCTCCGGAAGGGGTACAGAAGCAATTCATAGACTTTGCAATGTCAAAGAAGGTCATTGACTTGCAGCTTAAGTACGGCTTCGTGCCCTACGAAGAGTGAAGCGCGCGAACGGCAAGTTTTAGAAATTCTCGAGTCTACGACGTTCTCCGCGCGCCCCGCACAGTATCAGCCAGTGCCTCCTATCCCGTCGCGAGTCGACGCAGGTCGAGGCTCCCACGAGATTCGCCCGCACAACCGCATAGCACTTGCACGGCGGAGCGCCGGCGAATCAATGCGTTCGCCACGTGTTCGGCGCGGATGGCCTGGGACATTAATTAAGCTGCTCGCCTGAAACGCCAGCGATGTTGCAGCTGAAATCGGTTGATCTTCACTTGGGCTACTTAGTTCTTGCCCACGGCGTCGTTTCGATCTATATTCGCCGCGTTTTGTTAAACAGTCAGGGCCAATCTGTGGATAGTTGTTCGAGTGACAGTAGTTGCCGATTTGTGATGGACGGCGACCTCTCGGCAAGATAACGCAGATATCCTCTGCCGCTATCTCGCCCGAAGGCGGGAAGCGGGTTCGGCACATTAGTGCGCCCTTCCAAGCTAGCAATCTCACTTGATTCCGGCGTCGTTTCTTAACTGAACGACTGCCCAGGCATGGACTGAATGCCCTCATGGGGTGTTCTGTGACCGGCGGACACCGCGCATGTGCCTGCCCGTTCACCGCGTGTTGCCGTTTTTCGGCATGCACCTCGGTCCTTTGCCGCCGCGTGGCTCTGCGTCAACTCGCCGCTGACGGCTCAGGAGATCAACATGAAGCTCAGTATTCTGAAAGAGTTTTTCGCGGGCTTCCTTCGCACCCGCGCGATGACACGTCACTTCCGGCGGCTCGCGCTTCTGGACGCGTTCAAGAGTGTAACGGTTACGCGCGACATGCCCCCGGCGCTCGCGCAGACGCTGCTGGCCGCTTCGCGCAGCGAAACGAGCACGCTGTTCGAGCAATTGCGCTCTCATCGTGACGGCCTTACTGAAACGGAAGCCGAGACCATTCGCGACAGGGTGGGGCTTAATGAAGTGCAGCAGGAGAAGCCGCTGCCGTGGTGGCTACATCTCTGGCACTCATACAAGAATCCCTTCAACCTCTTGTTGACCGTGCTCGCTGGGATCTCCTGGTATACCGAGGATATCAAGGCGACGTTCGTCATTTCGACGATGGTTGTGCTCTCGACCCTGCTTCGTTTCGTTCAGGAATCGCGTTCGAACCGTGCGGCCGACAAGTTGAAGGAGATGGTCAGCAACACGGCCACGGTGCTGCGTCGCGACCCGGCGCAGGAGGCTGCCGACGAGGCGCGGCGCTTTTTTGACGTGCAGCTTCACCCCAAGGGCCCGCGCAAAACCGAGGTACCCATCAAGCAGTTGGTGCCGGGCGATGTGGTGCTGCTCGCCGCCGGGGACATGATCCCAGGCGACTCACGCGTGCTCGCGGCGAAAGATCTGTTCGTGAGCCAGGCGGCAATGACCGGCGAGTCACTACCGGTGGAGAAGTTCGTCGGCCAGCGCGCCGCCAGCGTAACGAATGCCTTGGAGTTGGACAACATCCTGTTCATGGGCACGAACGTCGTGAGCGGCTCGGCGACAGCCTTGGTAGTGGCTACCGGCAACCACACTTATTTTGGCGCGCTTGCCGAGCGCGTTACCACTACCGACCGCAGGCAGACCGCGTTTCAGACGGGCGTGAACAAAGTGAGCTGGTTGCTCATCCGCTTCATGCTTGTCATGTCGCCGCTCGTGCTGCTGCTCAATGGCTTCACGAAAGGCGATTGGTTGGAAGCGTTTCTCTTCGCCCTGTCGATCGCCGTGGGTCTTACGCCTGAGATGCTGCCGATGATCGTTACCTCGACGTTGGCCAAGGGGGCGGTGACGATGTCCCGTCGCAAGGTCATCGTGAAGCGACTTGATGCAATTCAGAACTTTGGTGCAATGGACGTGCTGTGCGCAGACAAGACCGGCACCCTCACCCAGGACAAGATCTTTCTGGAGCGACACACCGACGTCTTTGGTGAAGAGTCGGACACGGTGTTCGAGTACGCCTTTCTCAACAGCTACTATCAGACAGGACTCAAGAATCTGCTGGATGTAGCAGTGCTGGAGCACTTCGAAGTCCACAAGGAACTCGAGGTCGCAACCGCTTTCCGGAAGGTCGACGAGATTCCGTTCGACTTCGCACGGCGGCGTATGTCGGTCGTCGTTGCCGAGCATGACGAGCATCATCTGGTGATCTGCAAGGGCGCTGTCGAGGAGATCCTTGCGGTGTGCAGCCGTGTCCAACATGGCCAAGGCGTGGAGCCACTGTCGCCGGAGCTGCTATCGCGCATACGCGCGGTCACGGCCGCCCTCAACGAGGATGGTCTCCGTGTCGTCGCAGTGGCTTCGAAGGAGTTGCAACCCCTCAAAGAGGTATACGGCGTCGCAGACGAATCTGACCTGACCCTTATGGGTTACATCGCATTCCTCGACCCGCCGAAGGAATCCACCGCGCCCGCACTGAAGGCGCTTGCTGCCCATGGGGTGGCGGTAAAAATACTGACCGGCGACAACGATCTCGTGACGGCGAAGATCTGCCGCGAAGTGGGACTGCCGGTGGATCACGTGTTACTCGGCGGCGAGATCGAAGGGATGACGGATCGCCAGCTTGCGGAGGCCGCCGAGCGGCACAACATTTTCGCGAGGCTCACCCCGGCCCATAAGGAGCGGATCGTGCAGGCTCTGCGTGGGCGCGGGCATGTGGTCGGATTCATGGGTGACGGCATCAACGACGCAGCCGCATTGCGCGCCGCTGACATCGGCATTTCTGTCGATACGGCAGTGGACATCGCGAAGGAAGCGGCCGACATCATTCTCCTGGAAAAGAGCTTGATGGTGCTCGAGGACGGCGTGGTCGAGGGACGCAAGACCTTCGCCAACATGCTCAAGTACATCAAGATGACTGCCAGCTCCAACTTCGGCAATGTGTTTTCAGTTCTGATAGCGAGCGCCTTCCTGCCATTCTTGCCGATGTTGCCGCTTCAGCTCCTGGTGCAGAACCTGCTCTACGACATTTCTCAAATCGCCATTCCGTTCGACAACGTCGACGAGGAGCTGCTCGGTAAACCACAGCGGTGGAACCCAGACGACATCGGGCGATTCATGATCTTTTTTGGACCGGTCAGCTCCATTTTCGACATTGCGACGTATGGTGTCATGTGGTTCGTCTTCAGCGCCAATACTGGCGGCGCGCAGACCTTGTTCCAATCCGGGTGGTTCGTCGAGGGCCTGCTCTCGCAGACGCTCATCGTGCATATGATCCGCACGCGAAAGATTCCGTTCATCCAGAGCCGCGCCGGCTGGCCCTTGCTTGCAATGACATCCATGATCATGGTAATCGGCATCTTTTTGCCGATGGGACCTTTCGCGCACTACCTCAGGCTACAAGCGCTGCCACCACTTTATTTCGTCTTCCTCGTTGTGATCCTTCTCGGTTACATGGCTCTGACTCAGGCCATGAAGCGCTTTTACGAACGCCGCTTTGGTTGGCAATGAAGAGGGTCTATATAAGCGCAGACGAATTGTGTCGTGACACGTCGTTTGGCAAATCGGCGTGGTCTACGGGCTCGCATAGTAAGCCACTCGTATGCTTGCCGAGACCTGAGCGTGATCAATGACATTCAGATTTCGACCTGTGTCCCAAGCTCGACCACGCGGTTCGCGGGAAGGTTGAAGTAATCGACCGCGCTGCTGGCGTTGCGCGCCATTGCTGCAAACATGTGCTCGCGCCATTGGGCCATCCCCTCTCCCGGCGTGGATATGATCTTCTCGCGGCTCAGGAAAAACGAGGTATCCATCATATCGAAGTCGAGGCTGCGGTTCGCACAGAGTTTGAGTGCCTCGGGAATATCAGTGCGCTCCATGAAACCGA
>JAQGNH010000393.1 GCA_028291945.1 Betaproteobacteria bacterium | reverse complement strand
GCGGCTGCCGAACGGCGGCCGCTCGAGCAGCGACCACGCCGCGAGACCGGGGAAAAAGATCACGAGGTCGCGCGTTCGGCGGGAAGCGGCGAGCGCCAGCGACGCCGGTGTATCGAGCCCCACTGCCGCCCCGGCGAGTATGAAAGCCCCTTCCTGCACCCCCAGCGCGCCGGGAATGACGAATGCGACGCTGCTCACCGCCTGGATCAGCGCTTCGATCGCGATCGCATCGGCGACACTCAGGCGATACCCCAGGAAATGCGCCGCGGCCCAGATCTGAATCGCGCCTGCGACCCAGCCCGCGCACTGCCAGAGGAAGCACGAAACGATGGCACCGCGCCGCGCGTAAAGCGCGTTCACTGCGCGGTCGGCCTCGTGCGAATCAGGAATGAGCGCACTCAGGCGTCCGGCGAACAGCCGGTCGAAGATTTTCGCGAGGGCGCCGAAAATGCCCCCGCGCTGCACGACGATGAAGATCGCAACGAACGGCACGAGGATGAGAAGACCCCAGGCGACCTGAAGCGTGAGTCCGGTGTTCGACCCTGCACGCAGGAGCAGGATCACGCCGACGAGCGCGAAAGCCATCTGGCTCAAGACCGAGAGCGCCATGTCGACCATGAGCCCCGCCGCCGCGAGCGGAGGCGCGAGCCGCGCCCGCACGAGTACGCGGAACGACACGATCTCGCCGCCGATGCGCGCGACCGGCAGCAGCCCGTTCACCGATTCGCGCACCCATACCGCCAAAGTCATCACTGCGAGGCTCGGCCGCGTGTCCGGCGGCATCAGAACCTGCCACGCACGTGCATTGAGGACCATCGAAACGACGTGGCACGAGGCCGCCAGCACGAGGCCCGCACCCGCGCCGGCGAGCAGCCCGACGATCGCCGCGGGGTCGTCGCGCAGGAAGAGAAACAGCGCCAGGGCGAAACCGGAAAGCGCGAGCAGCCATCCCGGACGCTTCACGGGATTCCCGCATCGAGGTAGCCGCCGGTCGTCGCACCCGATGCTTCGAGCGCCGCTGCGACCGCGCCTGATCTGAGCGCGATCAACTCGTCGCGATAACGATAGTGTGCGGCCGCGCCTTCGAAACCGCCTTTTGTCGCCGGGTGCGTGTAAATCTCCGTGACGCCTTCGGGAAGATCACTCATGAGCGCCGTCATCCGCTCCGCGGTCATTGCGCCCGACCAGCCGTTGCCGAAGACCTGGTCGGCCACCTTCACGCCATTGCGGCGCAGCCGCTTTTGCAGCAGGGCCGCCCAGCTCTGCGCGAGCCAGTCGGACGGCGGTGGAGATGCGGGTTCCACCCTGGCGAGAACCCGGCGCGGCTCGACGGGTGCGCGCACCGCGCGCATGCCGAAGCGCGGTCCGATCTGCATCAGCATGGAGGCGATGGTGGGATGCAGGTGAAAATGTTTGTGCGCGTTGACGTGGTCGAGAGGAAGACCTGTCGCTGCAAAGGCTTCGAACTGCGCCGCGATCTCCGCTGCAACCTGACGGCGGACCGAAGCGCGCAGCCATATCGACGCGCCGAGCGCCGCCATGTCGGTGCGAAGCACCCCGTCAGCCGTGACGAGGTCCGGGATTCGGTCGGGAGAAAGTGTAGGCCTGCCCTCGACGAGCACGAGATGCAAGCCCACCCGCAGCCGGGGGAGTCGTTGTGCGCGCATCACCGCATCGCTCGCGGCGGCGCCGCCGACCATCAGGCTTGCCGCGCTCAGTACACCGGAGCTGTGCCCGACCTCCACGGCTTCGTTGACCTCGAGCGCCACGCCGAAATCATCGGCGGTGACGATCAGATGCCGGTAACGACCGCCTTCCGGCCGGAGACGATCGCCCTGCGGCCGGAGACAATCGCCCTGCGGGCTCAGCGCGCCGTCTCCTGCCGCTCGCGTAGGAAGTGAAAGAACTCGATGCCTTCGCGCAAGCGGCGCTTCATCATGTGGGGGCTGCGGATCATCTCGCCCACGATCGACGCGATCTTCCCGGACCTGAAATAGAAACGCCGGTAAAACGTTTCAACCGAGTCGAAAATCTCGGTGTGCGTGAGATGCGGATACTGCAGCGGCGCGATCTGCACCCCGTGCTCGTCGATGAGCTCGGCGTTCGCGCTGTCCAGCCAGCCTTTGTCGAGCGCCTGGCGGTAGAGCGCCGTACCGGGATAGGGTGCTGCGAGCGAAGCCTGAATCGTGTGCGGGTTGATCTCGATCGCGAAACGGATGGTCTCTTCGATCGTCTCTTTGGTTTCTCCGGGCAGCCCCATAATGAAGGTGCCGTGGATCGCGATGCCGAGATCGTGGCAGTCCTTCGTGAAGCGGCGGGCGAAATCGACGTGCATGCCTTTCTTGATGTTCAGCAGGATCTGCTGATTCCCCGATTCGTAGCCGACGAGCAACAGGCGTAAACCGCCATCCCGCATCACCTGCAGCGTCTTGCGCGGGACGTTCGCCTTCGCATTGCACGACCAGGTGACGCCGAGCTTGCCGAGCTCTTTCGCGATCGCCTCGGCTCGAGGCAGATCGTCCGTGAACGTGTCGTCGTCGAAAAAGAACTCCTTCACCTTCGGAAAGGCCTGCCTGGCCCACGCGATCTCCTCGATCACGTGAGCGACACTGCGCGTGCGGTAACGATGCCCCCCCACCGTCTGCGGCCACAGGCAGAACGTGCAGCGCGACTTGCAGCCCCTGCCGGTGTAGAGCGAAATGTAGGGGTGCTTCAGGTACCCGATGAAATAGTTTTCGATTTCGAGGTCGCGTTTGTACACCGGCGTCACGAACGGCAGAGCGTCCATGTTTTCGAGGATCGGGCGCTCGGCGTTGTGCACGATGTTGCCGCTGGCGTCGCGATACGAAAGGCCGGCAATCCGGCTCCAATCGCGCCCTTCGGCCACTTCCTTGATCGTGAAATCGAACTCGTTGCGCGCAACGAAATCGATCAGGGGGGAAGCGGCGAGACTCCCCTGAGCGTCTACGGCGACTTTCGCGCCGATCATGCCCGCCTTGAGCGACGGGTTGCCGGCTTTCAGCGCTTCGATCGTTTTCACGTCCGACGCGAACGACGGCACCGAGGTATGCAGCACGGCGAGATCGAATTCGAGCGCGCGCTGGGTGATCTCGGCAAGGCGCAGCCGGTGCGGCGGCGCGTCGATGAGCGTGCTCCCCTCGACCAGCGCAGCGGGTTGGGCGAGCCACGTCGGGTACCAGAACGACTTGATCTCGCGGCGGGCCTGGTAACGCGACCCTGCGCCGCCGTCGAAGCCGTCGAAAGAAGGCGCCTGCAAAAACAGTGTACGCATCATGCGCGGGTTTCTCTCATTGGGGCGAGCGTGCCGTCGGCTCGCACCTGATAGGCGCGCCCGCGCCAACGCACGACGCGCACGAAAAAACTGCCGATATAGATGACGAAGGAAAGCACATCGCGTACCGGTGCAAGCCACCATGAATCGCGCCGTACGCCTAAAGTATGGTCGACCTGGCGCTGCAGGAGAAGACGGCAGAGCGCTGCGAAGACGAGGACGGACCAGGCGAGCGCAGTGAAACCCGTGGCGCACGCTGCGAGCAGCGCCAGCGGTAGCGGATGGGTCAACAGGGACCCTGCGAAGCCCGCCGGATCGACGGCGCGCACCGTTCTCGCCCAGCGTAATTCGTGGTGGACGAGCTCGCGCAGCGACCGCTCGGTGCAGGCGTGCACCACCACCCCCGGGGGAATCGCCACGCGCAGTCCGAGCGCGCGCACCGCGTCGCCGATCGCGTAATCGTCCGCGAGGTGCCCGCCGAAAGCTTCAAATCCACCGATGCGTGTCAGCGTCGCGCGAGTCAGCGCGATGGTGGAGCCGAAAGACGGATGCGCCAATCCCAGCGCGCGTCCGACCAGAACGCCCGGCAGGAAATGATGGTCGATCGCCATGCGGGCGAGACGCGACCACACGCCTTCGAGCGGCGTGCCGCGGTAGAGCCACGTCACGGCTCCGACTCCCGGTTGATCGAGCTCCGCCAGCGTCGTCGCCACGTAGTGCCGATCGACTGCGATGTCGCTGTCGCTGATGATGAGCGTGTCATATGAAGCGTGCACGGCGATGCCGGCAAGATTCGCAACTTTGTCGTTTACGGCGTCGGAGACGCCGGCCGTGAACACGAGGCGCAAATCGTGACCGGGCACGTCGGCAATCAGCCGCTCGACGATCGCGCAGGCGGGATCGTCGGGGCTGCGGATTCCTAATACGATCTGGACGATGCCGGGGTAATCCTGGGCGCACAACGACGCGAGGTTCTCGTAAAGACCGGGTTCGGCGGAATACAGGGGCTTTAGTATGGATACCGAAGGAGCGGGCTCTGCAATGGTGCGTGGGCGCAAGTCCAGCCGGCGTACCTGGACCGCTGCAAACAGGGTGTACAAACATGCCGCAAGCGAGAGCGCAAGCAGAACCGCGGCGACACCGGACGCGACCAGGCTTGTCATGCTCGAATCCTATTCCGCGCGGTCATTCTTTGCGCATCGACCCGCATGGTCTATGCTGGTGGTTCTGTCGAAGGAAGTCACACGTGCAACGCTCCCCACGCCGCCATCCTCGCTCGCTCATCACCATCCTCCTTTTTTGTATCGCATCGGCAGGCTGTGCGAGCATGCCGCGGGCGGACGGGGAACCGAACGACGATCCGCTCGAGCCTTTCAACCGCAAGATGTTCTACGCCAATCGCGTCATCGACGGCGTGCTCATCAGGCCGGCCGCAGAGGCTTACCGCGGAGTCGTTCCGCGCTTCGTGCAGGACCGCTTCCGCAACGTGCTGAACAACCTGGCTGAAGTCAG
>JAQGNH010000380.1 GCA_028291945.1 Betaproteobacteria bacterium | reverse complement strand
AAGGCCGCGCCGGATGGCTATACGCTGGCGCTCGCGAGCCAGGGGCAGATCGTAATCAATCCCATGCTGTACAAGCTGTCGTTCGAACCGGCGAAGGATCTGCTGCCGATCTCCCAGGTCTATCTCTCGTCGAACCTCCTGGTCGTCGACAATGCGTTTGCGGCGAAGAGCATCCAGGAGCTTATCCAGATGGCTCGAGCGCGCCCGGGTGAGATCACTTACGCCACCGGCGGCAGCGGCAGCTCACCTCACCTGGCCGGGACGTTGTTCAAATCCATGGTGGGCATCGACATTCGGGAAATTCCCTACAAGGGGGTGAACGCAGCGATACCCGATGTGCTTGGCGGGCGCGTCACGATGATGTTCAGCCCCATCGCAGAGGTCCTGCCTTTGGTGCGTGACGGAAAGCTGCGTGCGCTCGCGGTGACGTCGTCGAAGCGCTCACCGGCGCTTCCCGAGTTGCCCACAGTGGACGAAGCCGGTGTTCGCGGCTTCGATGCGACTTCGTGGGGTGGGTTGCTTGCACCCGCGGGAACTCCGACCGCTATCGCTCGCAAGCTGCATCAGGACACCGTCAAGGCGCTTGCCCAGCCCGACGTGCGGGCCAGGTTAGCCGATATCGGTATCGGGACGAGCGGCAACTCACCTGAGGAGTTCGCCTCCGTCATCAAGTCCGAGATTCCAAGGTGGGCCAAGGTATTTAACGAGGCCGGCATCAAGCCCGATCAGTAGACTCAAACCAAGGCCCGTCTCTGAACTCATGACGCCCAACCATCCGATGCAGCGGACCACGGTGAAGCGCGCTTTCGCCCGCTTCTTCGCGGCTGCTGATCGGAGGCGTCAGGCAGTGGAGCGTCGTGCGTACTGAACAGGAGAAGATGCTCGCAGGTGAGCTATACGACCCGTTGGATCCGGAGCTCGTGAGCGCACGCGAGCATGCACGAGATCTGTGTCAGACGCTCAACAACACGCGCGAGTCGCAGCAGCAGGAGCGCCGCGCGCTTTTGCGCGAGCTCTTTGGCGCGGGAGGAGACACGGTTTGGATGCAGCCTCCCTTCTACTGCGATTACGGAACGAACATACAACTCGGAACGCGCGTCTTCTTCAACTTTAACTGCGTGGTCCTCGATGTGTGTGAGGTGAAGATCGGCGACTATACGCTCTTCGGTCCGGGTGTTCAGATCCTCACACCATTGCATCCACCCAACGCAGCATTGCGCCGCCAGCAGGAATTTGGAAAACCTATTGAGATCGGAGCAGACGTCTGGGTCGGTGCCGGTGCGTTGATTCTCGCGGGTACTCGCATTGGATCACGCTCGGTAATCGGCGCTGGCAGTGTCGTCACACGAGACATTCCCGAGCGGGTTTTTGCAGCAGGTAACCCGTGTCGCGTGATTCGCGCGATTGCGGAATGACACCGACTAACTCCAGTTCGCGCCGACGCGCTGAAGCACGCCGCTCAACGTGATGTTGGCATCAGAATCAAGCCCGTGATTCAACTTGAGCCCTCAGGCTGCGGTATTGCGAGTGTCGCTGCGATAGCGGGCGTTTCGTACGACTGGTCTTACGTCTTGGACTCAAAGAAAGGCCTCCGGAAGCAGGTCCGAACCGACTTCGGACGCATAAAGCCGAAGTGGTACATCCGTGTCGCTGAAGCAAACGTTAGGGCTTACGCGCAATGAGCACACAGGTTTATCTCGCGACGCAAGACGAGGCGACACTTGTTGCAGAGATGGCCGTGGCCCTTACCAGCGAAATCATCGAACGCACCGGTATCAAGCACTTCAAATGTCAACCTTCGGGACACGGCAGCTCTTTGCGAGCGGCTCATCGTCTCAGGTTCATACATCGCTCTCGTAGCTGCCGAACACTCAAGCCCTGTCGGGTTCACGGGGCTCTGTGAGAGCCAAGCGCTTTATGCGGAAGGTACTTTCGGCATCATTCAAGAATTTTACGTTGTTCCAGGCTCACGCTCAGCTGGAGTAGGTGCGGCTCTGCTTCAGGCTGCTTTTGCCCAGGCACGCTCAAGAGGGTGGAGGCGTCTCGAGCTTTGTACCCCGCGGTTGCCAGAGTTCCAGCAAAGCCTCGCCTTCTATGAGCGCAACGGCTTTGAGATTACGGGTGGGCGAAAAATGAAGTTTATTGTATGACTCTCCCTAACTTTAGTTCGAGCGGACGCGCCTAAAGCCGCGCGCCGCTCAACATAACGTTAACCTTCATCCATGAGCGAGTACGCTGCCTTTTTTCAACCCGTCGCAAGCGGTGAGTCTGCGACCGAATTAATCGCAGGAGCCGAGGCGTGTCTCGAAGGCTTCACGGCTTGCTTCAATTCTAGGGATCGCGCGGGAATGGACGGGCATCTCCATTTTCCGCACACGATGTTTTCTGGCGCGGAGCAGGTCGTATGGGAAAAGCCGGGTCAGTTATCGGAAGGTTTCTTTGACGAATTGAAAAAGACCGGATGGGCGAACACCGTTTATGAAGAAAAACAACCTGTCCTTGTGAGCCCCGACAAGGTCCATTTCCGAGTGCGTTATACGCGGCGTGCCGTTGATGGCAGTGTTCTTTCGGTGCACGAGAACATTTGGTTTGTTACTCGTATCTGCGGCCGGTGGGGTATTGTTTCTCCGGTCTTACTAGGACGCATATGAAGGCTGAACTTTAGCGCGCTAAACCAACATCGTGGAGAGTGAGGTTTTCGCGATAAGCTCCGGACGCGAACGTCCGTGATGTGGAGATTGGGCGTCGATACGCGCGATGTCACGTATGACGCCGGAGAAAGGGGCCAGATGAGCACTGAAGGAGCGAAGGGGCAGATCGCCGTCATCTGCACGATGTCCTGCAAGGAAGCGCTGATCGAGCTCGTCCCGGAGTTCGAGCACGAAAGCGGTTACCGAGTCGAAGCGACGTATGGATCCGGGCCGGAGCTCGCGAAGCGCATCAGCGGCGGCATGCGCGCCGATATCTTCGTGGGCCCGGAGGAATTCTCGGGGCCGCTGATCGAGGAAGGCCGGCTCGTCGGAAGCAGCCGAACCGCGTTTGCTCATTCCGGCGCGGCCCTTGCGGTCAAGGCCGGCGCGCCCAAGCCGGACATCAGCTCACCGGAGAAGCTGAAGCAGGCGCTGCTCGCCGCGAAGGCGATCTCCTACAGCCGCGGCGCAAGCGGCATCCATTTCCTCCAGGCATGCGAACGTCTCGGAATCGCGGACGCTGTCGCTGCGAAGCTCGTCAAGCCGCGGCCGGGCGAGATGGTCGGGCCCGTGCTGGTGAGAGGCGAGGCGGACATCGGCGTGCAGCAGCCGGCGGAGCTCTTGCCGGTGGAGGGTATCGAGATCATCGGGCCGTTGCCGCCAGAGCTTCGGCAGACGATCGTCTATGGTGCGACGGTGTTTACCGGTTCGACGCAGCACGAAGGGAATCGCGCGTTCGTTGATTTTCTGAAGTCGCCGGCGGCTCACAAGGTACTGCGGGAGACCGGGTTGGAGCCGGCGTAGCGGGTCGCGCGGCGGTAGCGAATTACCGAGACTTTGCCTCGTCTGCCTGACGGCAGCGCGCCTATGCGCAACGAGATGCATGTTTGTTCCTTCAACGGAGCAAGATATGATTACAGTTCAAAACGTCGGAGTTAGCGGCGCGTTGACAAGAGGTGGGTCAGTGATAACACGGTGTTTAATTGGTTTTCGTCAGGCGTTATTGCGTTTAATTGTTTTTCGTCGGACCATTTCACGTTGGGCCGCATGAGAGGAAACGATGTCGGGTCTTTGCTTGCGCCGTGGGTTGCGTTACCGCCCACATCGAGCCGCACGCGCATGACCTCGGCCGCGGTGGCCGCTAGATCCGTTTCTTCGACAATATGTCCACAGCCAGTGGTGCTCGCAGCCGTCGCTTTCAGTCAGCCACTGCTTGTGGCACTCGATCAAGGAACGTCGGTCACGATGCCAGCGTACTCGTCGGTAGTTGACGGCTCGCGCGGAGTGGCAAAATCATGCTGCCCAACGCCGCGTTCGAGCGGACGCGTATCAGCGTTGTTGGTGTGCGAGTGACGTCATTGGTATGCGGCCGTCTTCGTGTGCGCCGCTCAACGCCACGTTATAGACGTTCGACAGTGCTCGCCCGAAACCCCGGCGTTGACTGTGCTGCTCGGGCGGCTCCAAGAGCTTAAAGACCATGCCGGACGCGCCGGTCCATCTCATGTCCGCCCGGCGGCTTGCAGGATCAGGTCGGCGATTTCCTGCGGGTGCGAGATGAGCGACAAATGGCTCGCCTTCACCTCGATCGTCGTCGCTCCCATGCGCTTGGCCATG
>JAQGNH010000371.1 GCA_028291945.1 Betaproteobacteria bacterium | reverse complement strand
TATGCCGAAAGCTTCCTCGGCGCTGATCACCTGCGCCTCGTGCTCGAAGAGGCGCAGACGATCGTAGACAATGCCTTGGGCGGATCGCCTGATACACACCAACCATGAGCGACCGCAGCTCGCCTGGCGATCGGCATGCGTGCGGTCACCGTGCGCACGATCCGTACCGATGGAGAAGCAATGATTGCACGGGCGACCCGGCGCTTTCTGAACGGCGCCTGAATGCGCACGACTGACAAGGAATACCCATGACCGAACCCCTCTCATCCGCGCGCTCGTCCGCGCTGTCGTCCGATCTCCTCGCGAAAATGAACGCCTACTGGCGCGCCGCGAATTATCTGTCAGTCGGTCAGATTTATCTCTTCGATAACCCGCTGCTCAAGGCACCGCTTTCCATCGAGCACGTCAAGCCGCGGCTGCTGGGGCACTGGGGGACGACGCCCGGCCTCAACTTCATTTACGTGCATCTGAACCGGATCATCAAGCAGCACGATCTCAACATGATGTATGTGATCGGACCGGGGCACGGCGGACCGGGCATCGTCGCCAATACATATCTTGAAGGCACCTATAGCGAGGTCTATCCCGAAATTTCGCAGGACGAGTTCGGGATGAAGCAGCTCTTCAAACAGTTCTCGTTTCCGGGCGGCGTTCCCAGCCATGTGTCGCCCGAAGTGCCCGGCTCCATCAACGAAGGCGGCGAGCTCGGATACTCACTGATGCATGCCTACGGCGCGGCGTTCGACAACCCGGATCTGATCGTCGCCTGCGTCATCGGCGACGGGGAGGCCGAGACGGGGCCGATGGCTACGAGCTGGCACTCGAACAAGTTTCTGAACCCCGCGCGTGACGGCGCCGTTCTGCCGATCCTTCACTTGAACGGCTATAAGATCGCGAGTCCCACCGTGCTGAGTCGCGTGAGCCCGGAGGAGCTCGATCAGCTTTTTCGCGGTTACGGATACGAGCCTCATTTCGTGGAAGGCGAGGAGCCCGCCCGAGTCCACCAGGCGATGGCGGCAACGCTCGATCGGGTGATCGATAGGATTCGGAGCCACCAGTCCGATGCGCGCTCGACCAAAGGGACGGAATTGAAAACGCGGCGGCCGATGTGGCCGATGATAGTTCTGCGCACGCCGAAAGGCTGGACCGGCCCCAAGACAGTGGACGGACTGCAGACAGAAGGTTCATGGCGCTCGCATCAAGTGCCGCTGGCGAACCTCGCGGGCAATCCCGAACACCTCAAAATCCTGGAGCGGTGGCTCAAGAGCTATCGCCCCGAGGAGCTTTTCGACGCGAGCGGCAAGCTCATCTCCGAGCTTGCGGACCTTGCCCCGAAAGGCGAGCGCCGCATGGGCGCCAATCCGCATGCCAACGGCGGTACTCTGTTGCTGGATTTGAAGATGCCCGACTTTCGCAAGTACGCCGTCGATGTCCCCAGCCCGGGGGCAGTGACAGCCGAAGCGACACGCGTCACGGGTGCCTTCCTGCGCGACGTCATGAGCCTCAATAGGGAGGAGCGCAACTTCCGTGTCTTCGGCCCTGATGAGACGGAATCGAACCGGCTCGGCAGCCTGTTCGAAGTCACCGACCGCATGTTCACCGGTGAGCTCAGGTCCTCTGACACTCAGATCTCCCCGGACGGCCGCGTCATGGAGGTATTGAGCGAGCACCTGTGCGAGGGCTGGCTCGAAGGCTATCTACTCACCGGCCGCCACGGTTTCTTCTCGTGCTACGAGGCGTTTATTCACATCGTCGATTCGATGTTCAACCAGCACGCGAAGTGGCTCAAGGTCACGCGCGAGCTTCCCTGGCGGCGCCCGATCGCGTCACTCAACTATCTGCTCACCTCCCACGTCTGGCGGCAGGATCACAACGGCTTCAGCCATCAGGATCCGGGATTCATCGACCACGTCGTCAACAAGAAAGCCGACGTGATTCGCGTCTATCTGCCGCCCGATGCGAATACGCTGCTCTCGGTCACCGATCACTGCCTGCGCAGCCGCCACTACGTAAACGTCATAGTCGCGGGCAAGCAGCCGGCCCCGCAGTGGCTCGAGATGGACGCAGCAGTCAAGCATTGCGCGGCAGGATTGGGCATCTGGCGCTGGGCCAGCAACGAAGAAGGAACGGAGCCCGACGTGGTGATGGCCTGCGCAGGAGACGTGCCGACCCTCGAAACGCTCGCGGCGGTCGACCTACTGCGCCAGCACGTGCCGGAGCTCAAGATTCGCGTCGTGAACGTCGTCGATCTGATGGCGCTGCAGCCACAGAGCGAGCATCCTCACGGGCTGAACGACAAGGATTTCGACATTCTGTTTACGAAGGACAAGCCAATCATCTTCGCCTACCACGGCTACCCCTGGCTCATTCATCGGCTGACGTATCGCCGGACGAATCACGCCAATCTGCACGTGCGCGGCTACAAAGAAGAGGGCACGACCACCACGCCGTTTGACATGGCCGTTCTGAACGACATCGATCGCTTCCATCTGGTGAAGGACGTCGCCGATCGCGTGCCGGGCTTGAGTTCCCGCGCCGCATATCTCATACAACTCGTCCGCGACAAGCTGGTCGAGCACACGCAGTACATCCGACGATTCGGCGACGATATGCCCGAGATCCGCGACTGGAAATGGGGCGCGCAACGGAACACAGGAAGCGGCATGAAATGAACGACTCGCTGCCGAGGAGCTACCTCGTGCGCCACGGCGAGACCGCGTGGACGCTGACAGCACAGCATACCGGCCGCACCGATCTTCCACTGAACGAACAAGGCGAGCGCCAGGCGCGCGGGCTCGCGGGGTGTCTCGCCGCCCTGCCCTTCGAACGAATATTCTCGAGCCCGCTCCAGCGCGCGCGCCGCACCGCCGAGCTTGCGATGCCGCACTCCTCGATCGAGATTGACGATGATCTGGTGGAATGGGACTACGGTGCCTACGAGGGTAGGCGCACTATCGATATCGAAGTGGAGCGCCCCGGCTGGCGTCTTTTCCGCGACGGCTGCCCCGGTGGCGAGACGCTCGATTCTGTGGGCGCGCGTGCGGAGCGCGTCATCGGCCGCGCTCGTGCGACGGCCGGTGATGTGCTCGTCTTCGCCCACCGCGAGATACTGCGTGTTCTTGCCGCCCGCTGGATCGGGCTCTCAGCGATCGAAGGCTGCCGCCTGCTGCTCGCCACCGCATCCTTAAGCGTCCTCGGTTACGATCACGACCTTGCCGAGCCGGTTGTTCACGTCTGGAACGAGTGCGTCACGACCACACCCGCGGCGTGAGTTACACGCGCACAATGCAGCGCCGATCTGCTTGTCCATCGACCGCAAGGGAGGAGAGTTCGTGAGCAGCACCACTGGCCTACCCTCCGCGGGCGCCTCGCGCGCATGTGCGACATTGGTCGCAACCCTTTTGGAATTCGAGGAAGCTGAAAGGATCAAGCGCTCCGCGTATCACGACCACGTGGTCGACGTAATGAAGATCTCGTCCAGTTCACACTACTAACGCGAGACGTGGCACCATCCCTCGTCGACCGGTACACGGGAACGCAAGCAGTCCGCAGACCAGTTTGCACCGCGTTTGAATCTAAAGGTGATCTGATGCGAACGCGCGCGCTCCGGACAGTCCGCACGCGCTGATAAAGGCGACCTGATCGCGATGTGTGAGTTGCCTTATCTGTGTGTCTGGCTTATAGACTCAGCACGATGAGCTTCAGATCGCGTGCAGCTACAGTCGCAAGCCTTGGCACGACTCAGACACTCGCTTGGGCGTCCTCCTATTACCTCCCGGCGATGCTTGCAGGACCGATCGCGCGAGATGTCGGCGTGTCGGTCTCGACCATCTTCGCCGCCTTCTCACTTGCGCTCATTGTCTCAGCCATAATTGGGCCGCTTGCAGGCCGTGCGATCGATCAGTACGGCGGGCGTCCTGTGCTGATCGCGACCAATGTAATCTTTGCTGCCGGTCTTGGTGGGCTTGCTTGGGCAGAAGGACCAACCAGCGTGTTCGCGTGCTGGGCGCTGATCGGGGTCGGCATGGGGGCGGGATTATACGAAGCAGCCTTCGCAACGTTAGTGCGGTTATACGGGCACGAATCACGAGCCTCCATAACCGGAATAACACTGATTGCAGGATTCGCCAGCACCGTCGGCTGGCCACTTTCTGCGTGGCTTGAAACTCAAGTCGGATGGCGAGGCGCGTGTATGGCTTGGGCCACGCTGCATCTCGTTGTCGGAGTGCCACTCAATTTCTTGCTTCCGCGTGCGACTCGTGCAGTTTCGTATGGCGATAAGTCCCAGCGCGTGCGCGACGCGGATCAAGCGACGCCATCTGTTCCCGGGCCGCACCGGGACCGAGCATTCGCGCTACTCGCTACCGTGTTCGCAATCACCTGGTTCATCAGCACGGCAATGGCCGCGCACCTTCCACGCCTTCTGCAGGAAGCGGGGGCCACACTGACAGCGGCTGTCGCAGCGTCAGCGCTTGTGGGTCCCGCTCAGGTAGCGGCGCGACTCCTCGAGTTTGGATTGCTGCGTCGTGTGCACCCGGTGCTCTCAGCGCAGCTTGCCGCTTTGGCGCATCCACTCGGCGCCGGCGTGCTGGCGATCGCAGGCGCGCCATTCGCTGCCGCATTCACCGTGCTGCACGGTGCCGGCAATGGGATTCTGACGATCGCGAAAGGTACGTTGCCGCTTGTGCTATTCGGCCCCCACGCATACGGCGCCAGACAAGGTCTGCTGATGGTTCCGGCGCGCATTGCACAGGCATTCGCCCCGTTCCTCTTTGGCCTCTTCATCGACCATTGGGGCCTCGGTGCGCTGTGGGTGTCGGCAGCGCTTGGCGTAGCAGCGTTCGCAGCCTTGTTATGGCTATCGGACGGACTTGCGCTTCAGCTCAGAGTGCCGCGTGTAAAGGATCGCGTATAAGCCGTCTTGCCACTTGTGTAAGCGAATCGTGAAAACTGTAAACGATTGTAATTCCTTGCGGTCTCGCGCAATGAACACCCTACACTGAAGCCAGCATCAAGCCGACATCGCATGCATCGGCCACTGCCGAGACGGCTGGACGCGAAATCCGAAACGGGGTCGCTTATGTTGCGCATAATCACAATGTTTTTTGCCGTCGCATTGGGCATTAACGCCACAGCGGCTGACGCCGATCCGCCTGCGCGGGTGGGCCGTCTGAATTACCTGTCCGGCGTCGTGTCATTTTCGCCTGCCGAAGCGTCAGACAAGTGGATGCAGGCCGTGCTGAACCGTCCGCTTACCTCGGGCGACCGCTTATGGGTCGATCACAATGCACGCGCCGAGCTTCACGTAGGCTCGACTGCAATTCGCCTGGCGCCACTCACAAGCCTCGACGTGCTGAACCTCGACGACGACACGCTTCAGGTAAGACTCGCACAGGGCGCGATAAACCTGCGCGTGCGTGACCTCATGCGTGGTGAGATTGTCGAAGTCGCGACTCCGACCGGAGCAGTACTGATTAGAGAAGCCGGTAGTTACCGCATTAGCGTCGACGCGCAAACGGTGGTCAGCCGCGTCATGGTGAATTACGGTCAGGCGGAGGTCATCGCGCCCACTCAGACCGTGACGGTACCTTCAAGTCAATCTGCACTGATTTCCGCCGACACAGGTATCGTCTTCGAGCCCGCGCCGTACGGCTCGGGCGACGAGTTCGAGCGCTGGGCGGCGCAGCGCGACCGCGCTGAAGGCGGCGCGATGGCGAGCCATTATGTTTCACGCGACATGACCGGCTACGAAGACCTCGACGACAACGGCTCATGGCGCACGCTGGCCGAATACGGCGCAGTGTGGGTGCCCTCGCGTGTCCCATCTGGTTGGGCCCCGTACCGGTTTGGACATTGGCTTTGGATGTCGCCGTGGGGATGGACATGGGTGGATGACGCATCGTGGGGGTTTGCGCCATTTCACTATGGCCGCTGGGTGTGGCTCGACGAGAGTTACTGGGCCTGGGCGCCAGGCCCCCGCATGCAGCGACCCGTCTATGCGCCTGCGCTGGTTGCTTTCATTGGGGGTTCGAGTTTGTCTATCGCCGCGAATACCGGACCTGCAGTGGGCTGGTTTCCCCTTGGCTGGCGTGAACCTTTCATCCCTTGGTACCGCGCAAGCACCACGTACGCGCGAAATTTGAACACATCACATCGGGCTGACGTGAACACCCCACATGTCAATTACGTGTATCGAAACAGACCCGCTGCGCTCACAGTGGTGTCGCAGCAAACGTTCGCCTCGGCGCGACCCGTCGCCGCAGCCGGCATTGCCATGCCGCGCAGCGCAATCGTGAGCGCTGAAGTGATTCGAGGGAGGCCCCCCGAACGGACTCACGAAAGTCTTGCCCTTGGGCGGCCTGGGAATGCGCCGCCCCTGCAAACGCTCACTCGAAGAGTGTTCGCAGTCAATACGCCCGCCTTGCCGTCGGCGCGCAATGACGCGGCGGCGGTCACGCCATCAGCACCAAGTGATGCTCGTGTGCGCCTGCTGCGCGAGCGTATCGACACCGACCGCAATCACACATCACAGCAGCAAATAGCACCTCAGCCTCGCCGCGCCGCGGACACGTACGCCGCACCGCCAACTCCGCTGCAAACCGCGCCACTCGCGAGCGTGCCTCCAAGCGCAAGGCAGCCCGCGTCTACTGTAACCAACGCAGCACCAGCAGCGCCGGCTCCAATTGCAGCACCAGTACGCAATGTACCGCCCAACGCGTCAGCCGCGAGCGCTTTCAGAGCGCCGACGGCGCCACTAGCTGTTGGAATGCCGCCGACCTCGGCACCTTCTAGGGACGTTCCTGCGCAGCCGTCCGCAGTTCGGCCTTCGGCACAAGGTGGTCCGGAGCGGCAGGGAGCGCGCAGCGCCGCATCAGGCTCGACGCTTTCCTCCGAAGCTCATATCGCCGCACGTGAGCGCCCCGATGCATACCGCCCTCCCCTTCAGCTGCCCGAAACACGAAGGGAGAGTGCCGGCTCTCAGCATCAACTTGCAGCTGAACGAGGTCAGAACTTGCCGGTGCAGCGTGAGACGCGCACCCGGCCGGCGTTTGTCATCCCGCAAGCTGCTGCGCCTCTCTCACGTATTACCGAAACCCCTCCTCCTCGTGAGGCGCCAAGCCCGAGACCGGCGTCTTCGTCTCCGCGCGCAATCCCGTCTGCAACCAGTCAGACGCCACTGGCCCCACCAACGAGCCCCGTCCCGCGCGGCGCGGCACCGGAGCGCACGCAGCCGCACGACGGGAAACACCGTGCCGAGCGTGCGGCCGCGCCCTGAAATTTCGCGCGTCGGCAAGAGTGTCCCGGCTATCGTCGTCGGGAGTACGTCCTTAGAGTGGCGAGATTCCGGTCGCGGACAAGGACCGTTGCGAGAAAGCTGTGCGATGGCAGGGTTTGGCGCCTGTGCCGAGCACGAGCAAAGATTTTGGCGCGAATATGCGTTCTGAGGCGCGCAAGGGGGCGAAGGTCATAAAAGACGCAGGCATCACTGCCGATTAGCCGATCATGATCGTGGCAGCGCCCGCGATGCGTTAGTCACGCAGGGTTGTTTCAAGAGCAGAATGAAATGACCCACGCAAAACGGAATAATGCTGCTCCATTTCACGTTCAGCATTGTGATGCTTAGCCGCCGAGCATGAGGCCGGGTTTTGTTCTCCGTGTACACGCTAACTGCGATCATGCGGCGAGAAAGGCCAGGTCGCGAGCGCCGCTCCCAAAACGCGTCGACTCTCTTTACATACTTGCGCGGGCGAGTGCCCGTGGTGCCGCTAAGCTCATGCATCATTTCAGTTTTATTTTTTTGGCATATTACGTGCTGCCAGCTCTGTTCGGACAAGCTACCCACTTTTGCTAGTCCCGCTCTGATTCTGCTGCCACCTCGTCGTCTGTTCCTTTCATTACGCGGAGCTAAGCTATGACAAGACACCTACTTCCGACAATCGTCCTCTGCGCTGGAATAACGTTGAGCCCTGTGCTGCCTGCAGCTCCGTTTTTCTTCACGACCGGAAATCCTGATGGCTTACTTGGGTCCGCGTCGCGCCCGGCCAGCTCTGGAAAAATAGAGATCGAATCCGCGGATGACTTTACGCTAGCCAGCCAAACGACCATCAACACTGCGACGTTCACCGGCCTTCTCACCGGTGCGCCAACAATCGGGGAAGTGCGCGTGGAGATCTATCGCATCTTTCCTAAAGACTCAGACACAACGCGTACCCCGCAGGTGCCCAGCCGGGCCAATTCTCCTTCTGATGTGGCATTTGCCGACCGCGACACCGCAGCTGCTAACCTGAGCTTTACCACTACGCTCCTCAATCCCACTTTCAGTGCCAACAACTCGGTCTTGAACGGCATCAACAAAAGCCCGAATCAGACGACCGGCGGAGAAGGTCCAATACGCGGTAGCGAAGTCCTCTTCAACGTGACGTTCACCAATCCGTTCATTCTTCCGGCCGATCACTACTTTTTCATTCCGCAGGTAGCGGTCACGGGAGGCGAGTTCTTTTGGCTCTCAGCGCCGAAGACGATCCCCGCTCCCGCAGACCTGCAGAGCTGGATTCGAAACGAGAACATTGATCCGGACTGGCTGCGCATCGGTACCGATGTTATCGGCGGCAGCCCGGCACCGAATTTCAACGCCGCCTTTTCGCTGACTGGAATAACGCAAGTGCCCGAGCCTGCGTCATTGGCGCTGGTCAGTATTGCGCTTGCAGCCGTCGGCTTCGCGCGCAGGCGCAAAGAACATTAGCGTTGGCTTATTAAGCAGCGACGTTCAGCTCTATAACCCCATGTTACTCGGCCTTTGCCCCTGACGCTTTTACGACCTTCGCCCATTTGACGGTTTCGGATCTGACGTACGCAGCGAAGTCTTGAGAGCCCATTCCTCTCGCATCCATGCCGAGCCTCAGCATGCGCTCCTTGACGTCGCGCAACTCGATGCGGCTGCGCAAATCCGCATTGAGCTTCTCGACGATCGCACGGTGCGTTCCTGCCGGCACCAACACAGCATACCAGTTGTCGGCCTCGTAACCGGGGAGCCCGGCCTCGGCGATGGTGGGCGTTTCGGGCGACGCTGAGGAGCGTCGCGCCGATGTGACGCCGAGTCCGCGCAGGCGGCCGGCTTTCACGTGCGGCAGCGCAGCCGGTATCGTCGGCACAATGAGCTGCGCCTCGCCGCCGATCACGCCGGTCAGCCCCTGCGGCATGCTCCTGTACGGAACGTGTGTGATCGCGGCGCCTGACATCGCCTTGATCAATTCGACCGCGAGGTGACTGAAAGCGCCGTTGCCGCCTGATGCGTAGCTGAGCGCGTCCGGCTTTTCCTTCGCAAACGCGATGAGCTCCTTCAGGTCGCGCACGGGAACGGAAGGATGCACGACCAGCATGGCCGGACCGAAGGCAAACGGCGTCACCGCGACGAGATCGCGCAAAGGATCGTAGGGCAGCTTCGGGTACAACGTCGTATTGATCGTGAACCCTGACGAGATCATCACCATCGTATATCCGTCAGGCGCGGCACGCGCCGCAAGCTCAGTGCCTACAATTGTGTTTGCGCCGGGACGGTTATCGATGATGACCTGCTGCTTCCACAGTTCCGACAATGCAGGCGCGATGACGCGCGCGAGTTCGTCGCCGGGACCGCCCGCCCCGAACGCCACAATCCAGCGCACCGGTTTGTTTGGAAAGGTCTGGGCATGTGAATACCCCGGCCTGGTCAGCAAGAGAGCGCACGCTACGCCCGTGGCCGTAATCGCTCGCATCATCACCTTTCGATCAGCATTCATAACGTCTCAGCCCGGCGTCAGCAAGCAGATACGTCTGCTTGAGGAGGAGCTCGGCGTGGTCATCTTCAAAAGGAAACCGCAGCCGACTCATTTCGCTGACCGGCGCCGTGCGAGCGGAGGTGCAGTGATCCATCTAGTCAGCGATCACGCGCGAAACGAAATCGCTCGCGCCGCCCTGTAGGCAAGACGCGCTCGCGACGACGATCGATCGATGGTCCAGATCGCCAACGGCAGATTGCTCCTCACTCCGGTTTGATCCCGATACGTTTGATGACGGCGGCCCATTTTTGCATCTCGGACTTGATGTAGGCGCTAAACTCGGCTGACGAGTTGCCACCGACGTTGGCGCCTTCCTTCGAGAGGCTCTCCGCCACGGCAGGCAGGGCAAGCGCCGCCGCGATCTCGCCCTGCAGTTGCGCCGTAATGCGAGCTGGTGTCTTCGCCGGCACCATCACGCCATTCCACGAGCTCGATTCGAAACCGGGAAAGCCCGATTCCGCGACGGTCGGCAGGGCAGGCATGACCGAGATCCGCTTGAGGCTCGTCACCGCGATGCCGCGCAGCTTGCCGCTGTTGACGTGAGGCAGCGCCGCCAGAGCACTGCTGAAGACGATGTCGATGTGAGCTCCCAGCAGATCCACGAAGGCAGGGCCCGCACCCTTGTAAGGCACGTGCGTCATGCTGATCTGTGCTGCGTTCGAGAACAGCTCGGTCGTCAGATGCATCGAGCTCCCGACGCCGGACGTGCCGTAGGAAAGCGCGTCGGGTTTACGTTGCGCCATGGCGATCAGGTCTTTCACCGAGCTTACGGCAACCCGCGGCTGCACCACGATAACGAACGGCGCGCTCGCGGTCATCGTCACCGGCGTGAGATCCGCTAGCAGATCGTAGGGAAGATTGCGAAACACACTGGGGTTGATGGCGTGCGTCGTTGTAATCATGAGCATCGTGTAGCCGTCGGCTGGAGAGCGCGCGACGATCTCTGTCCCGACTATCGTGCTAGCGCCACTTCGGTTGTCAACGACGACAGGCTGGTGCAGTCGCTCCGCAAGCGGGGTTGCAACGAGCCGCGCGACGCTGTCCGCGGGTCCACCCGGCGACAACGGCACGATGAATCGCACGGGTTTGGTCGGGTAATCCGCAGCGCAAGCACACGCGGCACAGGCAACTGCAACAAGGGCAACGGTGAACAGGGGCGCGAGCGCGCTTGAGCGGTGTTTCGCGGTGGTGGATATCATGTAGACGCGCGCGGTAACGCTCATGAGATCAGCTTGCCCGCCCCGCTCGTCTCACCGGCAAGACGCTGGGCCGCTTCGTCGAACACTCTGTCGGCGAGCGCTGCGAGATTCTTCTCGTCCAGCATTTCGGGATTGCCCTTGATGATGATCGCGAGCGCTTCCGGTGTCTTGCGCGCGCTCAAGGACACTTTGGCGAGCTTGCCGAAAGCTTCCGTCGCGAGCACGACGGTCGGTTTGCCTGCAGCTACTAATCGGCCTGCGTCGTGGAGACTCCACGACGTGCACGACCCTCAGTTGGCGAGTCCGACGATCGCGACGTCGTAATCACGCAGTACCTGCCGTTCGACTGCCTCGGACATCGCCCCGTTGATCGGAATGTCGAACAACTCGACATTGCCTGCCGAGTACGCCTGGCTCGCGCGCACGCGAAAGCGCTCCGCCATGCGGTCCATGCTGGTCCAGTGATTTGTCAGCACCGCGATACGCAGCCCGTTCAAGCGCGGGACGCGAGGCAGCACTCGTTGCTGTTCCTCTGCAGGTTCGCCGATCGGATTCAGTATCTTCATCTTCGTGCTCCTTATCTGTGGATCTCCGCGATGGCGAAGTCGTTGCCGAAGCTCGCGAGAAATCCGATGTGATTGAGTTCGGGACCACCCGCGACGATGACGACGATGTCTTCGGGCCTGGCGCAGATACAAATATTCCCTTCCCGTATCTGCATGCGTCCGGTCGTGTCGAGCAGGCGCGGCGGCATCTCGCTTTTGGGAATCATCGTACGCTCGAACAGCTCTTCCTTTATGCGCTGCTTGGACCATCCGGCGTCGGCAAAAACGCGCGCGTGCGCAGGAGGCAAGATGACGACCGGATTGCCGCCGCCCTTGGTGTAGCTGTTGGCGCCGAACGCCGTCATCGCGTTCGACACCATCTTCAGGATGTGATGGGGTACGAGATAGGACGCCGCGCAGCTCTGCGTACCCTGCACGCTGATCATCGTCACGGTACTCTGCTCGCGCGCGTACCCGTGCTCGACGTGAAAAGGCTCCCACGGGTTCTCTTCCTCGAGCTCGCCTAGGCACAGCGTGTATTTGCCTGGCATGCCGAGGATCGATTTATCGACATCCCCCGGTGTTGCGCCGCCGATGTTGATGAGGATCAGCCGTATCGCGCGGCCGATCGTCGCGTTGGCACGCCATCCGGGTCCCAGCGCACCGGCACCGCAATTCACCTCGATGTCCTGACGCACCGGGCCATTGATGAGCACGAACGGAGTTACCGGATTCGTCGTCGTCTGTATGCCCGTGAGATTGAACTGCGGCTCGGCCATCGCACCCACGGCGGCGACGAGCACCGGCAGATAGTCGGGCAGGCAGCCGGCCATGACGGCGTTAATAGCTATCTTTTCGACCGTCGCCAGTCCGCCCGACGGCGGCAATGCAGCGATGACGCGCGTAGGCTCGAGTGGCACGCCTGCGAGCATGCGACCCACGCGCTCGTCCGTCGGCGGAATCACAGGCAGGCCGTCAGTGAGACGCCGTTTGTATAACGCCGCATAGGCCTCTTCCAGGTCGTCAGATACCTCTAGGTATCGCGCTGTTGGTTCTTCCATGTGAATGTCTTGTTTTAGTGGAGTTTCGCGCCGGAGCTCGCGACGACTTTCCGGCATCGGCGTTACGCTTCGGCGCGCGCCATGCCAATCGCTGCAGCTACGATGTCGTCAGCGGTGATACGGCATCGCATTTCGAGCGGCTCGGAGTATGGGACCGGCACACGCGGCGCACCCAGGCGGCGAGGCGCCGTCTTCAGCTTGTCGAACAGCTGCTCGGCGACCTCCGATACGATTTCCGCACCGAAGCCACCGACGCGCACCGCCTGATGAACGACGAGCAGGCGGCCGCTGCGAACGACCGATGCGAACACCGCGTCTTTGTCCCAGGGCCACAACGTGCGTAGGTCGATCACTTCAGCGCTCACGCCGCTTTCTGCCAGCGCTTGTGCTGCAGCAAGGCAGACCGAAACCATGCTCGACCACGTGACGATTGTAACGTCGCGTCCTTCACGCACGACGGCAGCGTTTCCGAGTGGCGCGGGCGCTGCAGATTCGTCGACTTCGCCGCGCACGGTCCACAGCTCTTTGTGCTCCATATAGATCACGGGATCGTCGCAGCGCACGGCGGCTTTGAGTAGAGCGTGATTGTCCGCGGGTGTAGAAGGCGCGACGACCACAAGACCTGGGATATGTATCCACCACGCTTCAGTGGATTGCGAATGCTGAGCGGCCATGCCGTCGCGCATGCCGATGGGCTGCCGGATAACCGCAGGAACGCGCACCTGGCCTCCGAGCATATATCGCGCTTTAGCGGCTTGATTGACGATCTCGTCGGCGGCACATAAACCGAAGTCGGCGTAGCGCAGCTCGACCACCGGACGCGTTCCGCACATCGCAGCGCCGATCGCCGCACCCATGATCGTCGATTCGGAAATCGGCGTGTCGACGACGCGCGATTTGCCGAAGCGCTGCTGCAGACCGGCATACTGTCCCGCAACGCCGCCTTCGGGTCCAAGGTCTTCGCCGAGCACCCACACGTTTGGATCGCGCTCCATTTCCTGCAGCAGTGCGAGACGCGCCGCTTCCGCATAACTCAACACCGTCACGTCGGGGCTCCGAGGTCCTGCACGTCGGTGAACAGTATCTCGGGACGCGGCCACGGCGCGCTCTCCGCTTGCGATACGGCCGAGCGTATACGCTCGACCGCAGCCTCGCGATCCGCTGCGAGCGATTCCGCTTTGACTCCGCGCGCGAAGAGCCATGCCTTTGCCCGCGCAATCGGATCGTCGGCCATTCCGCGGCTGACTTCCTGCGCGTCGCGATAACGGCCGGGGTCCAAGGCGAGGTGGCCGCGCCAGCGATACGTTTTCGCATGTAGGAAGACGGGCCCCTGGCCGCTGCGCACTGCCCGCGTGAGCCGAGCCGCTGCTTCGTCTACTGCGATCACGTCGTTCCCGTCGATCGATTCGGCAGGTATGCCGAAGGCGCTTGCGCGCGCGAGTATTCCGGGTCCGCCCGTGACGCTCGCGGTGCGCGTCTTGTCCGAATAGGTATTGTCTTCGCACACGAATAGCACGGGAAGATCGAACACGCGCGCCCAGTTGAGCGCTTCCAGCATCGGCCCGCGGTTCATCGCGCCATCCCCGAAGAATGCGGTGACGATACGGTCCTCGCCGCGTAACTTGACCGCCTGTGCCGCGCCGACGGCCAGCGTTACCCCGTCAGCAACGACACCGTTCGCGCCCAGTATGCCGAGCGCAAAATCGGCGACGTGCATAGAGCCACCCTTGCCTCCGCACAGTCCATCCGCCTTGCCGTAGAGCTCTTTCATCATCGAGACCGGATCGGCGCCTTTCGCAAGACAATGACCGTGGCCTCTGTGGTAGCTGCTCACGTAGTCGCGCTTCAGCAGATTCGCGCCCACGCCAGTTGCGATCGCTTCCTGTCCGATGTATTCGTGGACCGAGCCGCGCAGGTGTCCGTCTCGTCGCGCCTGGCCTGCGTGCTCGTCGAACGCACGGATGAGCAACATGGTCGCGTACAACCCATGCACGCGCTCTAGCGATGGGTCGTAAGCCTCGCTCATTCCGGCTCGACGCCGGCTGCCTTGAGCACCTGTCCCATCCGCGGCGACTCTTGCTTGATCCAGTCCGTGACGCGCTCGGGCGGGGTGTGGAGCGTAACGAGACCCAGTACCGCGTAGCGCTCCTGCACGTCGGGTAGCTTCATGATCTGCTCGAGCTCGGTGTTGATGCGTGTAATCACGGCGGCCGGGGTCCCCTTCGGCGCGAGAATCGCCCACCACGTTTGCGGACTGCTCCCTCTCACGCCAGCCTCGACCATGGTCGGCACCTCGGGCAGCACGCTGGAGCGCTCATCGCTCGTCACGGAGAGCGCTCTCAGTCGATTGACTTTCACGTGCGGCACCGCCGGAACCATGTCGGAGAACACCATCTCGATCTGGCCGCCGACGAGATCGTTCACCGCGAGAATGCCGCCCTTGTATGCGACGTGCACGATGTTGACGCCGGTCGCCGACTTGAAGATCTCGCCCGCCACGTGCGCGGGAGTACCGCGGCCACCCGATCCAAAATTGAGCTGTCCCGGGCGCGCTTTAGCGAGCCCGATCAGCTCCTTCACATTGCGCACCGGAACCGACGGATGCACGACCAGCACCTGCCCCGATTTCGCGACCGCCGAAATCGGCGCGAAGTCGCTCAAAGGATCGAAGCCGAGCCGCTTGTATAGGTGTGGATTTGCGACGAGCGCCGCGTTGCTGCTCATGACCAGCGTGTAACCATCCGGCGCCGTTTTGGCAGCGACTTCATGCCCGATGTTGCCGCCGGCACCGGGGCGATTCTCGACGACGACCTGCCGGCCGAGCGCATCGCTCAGCTTTTGCGCAAGCACGCGGCTCAGGACGTCGGTGGTGCCACCCGGAGGAAACGGCGCGATGAAGCGTAGAGGTTTGGAAGGATACGCGGTTTGTGCGCGAGCTGGCAGTGCCGCAGTGAGGCTCATTACAATGATGCAACACGCCCCGATACGACAGGCGTAGCTCATGCTGTGTCCTCCTTAGAAGTCGTGCCGAAGCAGTATGCATGACATATATCGTTCGGGTGAGATCGATCTCGCGACTCGATTTCGCTGGAATGGCTGGGATCCTACCGCAGCTGCATCGGAGCTCGAGAGTCGTGTTCGTTATGCGTTCGAGTGATTGATCGATGCGTATGTCGACGCGTTCGACCGTTGTTCGTTGCCGCTAATCCGCGCGTATGTCAGCTTCCCGCACGAGCTTGCCCCATTTTTCACTTTCGGCGCGCGCGAAATCGCGCAGTGCATCGGGCGTGCTCGATAGCGCTTCGATGCCCATGCCTTCAAACTTTTCCCGAAGCTCGCCGCTCGTCATCGCTTTGGCCAGGCTCTCTTGCAGGCGCTCTACGGCGGCTTTGGGCGTCGCCGCAGGAACCCAAACGCCCCACCAATTTTCTGCAACGAAGCCGGGCAATCCGGCTTCTGCGAACGTCGGCACCTCAGGCACCGCCGGAGAGCGCTTCGAGCCTGTGACTGCGAGCGGGCGCACCTTGCCGACGCGAATGTGCTGCAATATCGGCTGCGGATCGGCGAAGACCAATTGCACCTGTCCGCCTAGGAGATCCTGGATCGCGAGCACGCCGCCTTTGTAAGGTACGTGAACAATTTCTATTTTCGCGAGACGCTTCAACATTTCGCCGCCGAGATGACCCAGAGTGCCCGGGCCGGCAGTGCCAAAGTTGATGGTTCCCGGCTTGTCACGCGCGAGCTTCACGAGCTCCATCAGGGTCTTCGC
>JAQGNH010000577.1 GCA_028291945.1 Betaproteobacteria bacterium | reverse complement strand
AGTCTCACCATGTTCGAGCGAATCCCACTGGATCAGCTACTTAACAACATCATCACCGACGACATTCAGCGCCTTGCGGCTAGTCAGCTGAATCTGTTCGATTAACGTCCGGACACTACTGATGAATGATGAATGATGAATGAAAACCCTTGAAGCGCGGGCGCATTGGCAAGACCTTGTTCTTCATGATCAGTCGCATTTAATTTTCGTTTGAGTACTGCCACTCACTGGCGTTCATTCCATATTCATCCTTCCGCATTCATCATTGATTACTTGGCTCAGCCTTCCGGCTTCGCTCCGGACGCTTTTACAGCCTTGCCCCATTTCTCAGTTTCGCTGCGCAGAAATATCGTGAACTGCTCTGGTGTGTTGCCTACGAAGTCCGCGCCTTCTGCCGCCATGCGATCCCGCACTTCGGGAAGGCCGATGATCCTGACCGCTTCGCGATGCAGCTTGCCAACGATATCCCGCGAGGTCCCGATCGGAACCGAGAGACCAAACCAGGACCCGGTTTCGAAGCCTTTCAATCCCTGCTCGCTGATCGTCGGAATGTCCGGCACGGCGGCCACTCGCTTCAACGCCGTGACGCCAAGCGCACGCACACGTCCGCTCTTGACGTGCGGCAACGTCGATACCATCGCGCCGAAGTAAATCTCGATATTGCCGCCGACGACGTCAATCAGCGCGGGGCTCGCACCGCGATACGGCACGTGCACCATCTTGACGCCCGCCATCGATTTGAATATTTCGCCAGCCAGATGGTGTGGGCTGCCGATTCCGGTAGAGCCGTGCCGCAGCTCGTTCGGCCGCGCCTTCGCGAGTGCGATCAGCTCCTTCACATTCTTCGCGGGAACCGACGGGTGAACGACCACGATGCCGGGCACGTTCGCAAAATTCGTGATGTGTATGAAGTCGCGCATGAGGTCGAAATTGAGCTTCGGATAAAGCGTCGGATTGATCGCATTCGCGACTGTCGGCATGAACAACGTATACCCGTCCGGCGCGGCCTTCGCCGCAACTTCCGTACCAATGTTCGTTCCACCGCCAGGCCGATTCTCGACAATGACCTGCTGTCCCCATGCTTCGGTGAGCTTCTGGCCTACAGCACGCGCCAGCATGTCTGCTGTGCCTCCCGGTGTGTACCCGACGATCCAACGTATCGGTTTCACTGGATACGATGCGGTGCTCTGCGCGACCGCCGTGTGGGCGAAGAGTAGTCCGACGAGTGCAAGAGCACGGCGCGCGAGTTTCATCCTTGCTGCTCTCATGCTTGTCCTCCGTTTTCTTTCATTGAATGATTGAACCGTCACGTTGCATGCGCGGCCGGGACATCAAAGGCCGCAGCGCAGTCGTCGATATAAATCTGGAAGAAGGGCGCGACAACAGCCACGCGCACCGGGACGCACAGCGCGGCCCATCAGAAGTCTCTGCGCGAAGTCGATTGCAGATGCGGGTGTTTATCGTTCTTTGCGTCCCGCGCTCGTCGCACATTCCGCTTTGTTCGGGGCCGCTTACCAGCCCAGCACGTACGCAGGACGCCGCGCGTCGGCACCACCATGCAGCACACCGTTCTTCTGATCCGCTACGATCGTGCACACAGCGCCCGCGAGCCACGTCGAGTCCGGCCAGTCGTACACCTTGTGGCCCCGGCTCGCAAGCTCATCGCGCGCCGATTTGTCGATGCTCGCCTCCAGATAGAGCCGTCCCGGGAAATACGGGTGCGGTTCGAACGAGCCGGGGTAGGTGTAGTTGGCAAAGCGTGGCGCATCGATAGCTGTTTGCGCATCCATCCCGAAGACGTTCACGTTGAGGAACACTTGCAGCATCGCCTGCGGCTGCACGTCTCCGCCGGGCGTTCCGAACGGCATGTAGACTTTGCCGTTCTTGAATGCCATCGCAGGACTGGGCGTGAGCCGCGGCCGCTTGCCCGGCGCCACCGAGGACGGATGCGTGGGATCCGCCCACGACTGAGTGCCTCTGCCCGAGCACAGGATGCCGACGCCCGGAATGATAGGAGTGTTGTTCGAGCCGTCGCTCGGCGTGCACGAAAACGCGTTGCCATCCTTGTCGATGACGCAGAGGTACGATGTATCGCCGGGTCCGGGCGCTTCATCCGGCTGAGGCTCCGGCATCCACCGATTTGGAATTTCCTGCAGCGTCTTCGGATTTCCCGCCGGGGGCATTTCAGTCCACGCCTTCTCCGCGCTGATCAATGTGCGGCGCCATGCGGCGTACTTGTCCGACATGAGCCCATTGATCGGAACCTTCACGAATTTCGGATCGCCGAAATGAGTGTGCCGGTCCGAGAATGCAAGCTTTAGCGCTTCATTGACGACGTGTATGTAGTCGGCCGAATTGTGCCCCATTGCTTTCAGATCGAAGTGCTTGAGGATGTTGAGCGTCATCGGCAGGACAGGCCCCTGCGACCACGGGCCGCACGCATGGAGCTCCACGCCGTTAAAGCGCGTACGCACCGTCGGTTCGAAGTTCACCTTGAAGCTGGCGAAGTCATCGAAGCGCATCAGCCCGCCTTCCTTCTCGATGAAGCGCGTGACATCGCGCGCTATGTCGCCTTTGTAGAACGCATCGCGTGCGGCCTTCAGCCCCGCCTTGCGCCCTTTGCGCCGCGAAACCTTCCGCTCTTCATCGGCCATGAACTTGAGCGTGCGGCCGAGATCGCTCTGCACGAATATCTCGCCCGGTTCAGGCGGCCTGCCCTTCGGCAGAAAGACTTTGCGGCTCGACGGCCAGCGTTGATACGACCCGATATTGTCCTTGACGAACTGCGTCATGAGCGCGTGCATCGGAAATCCTTCCGACGCGAATCGCGTCGCGGCGCCGGCAACCTCGCCAAAGCTCATGGTCCCGAAGTTGTCGAGCGCTGTGAGCCATGCATCCGGCGCTGCGGGGACCACACATCGCTCTACCCCGGGCGGGATCTTGCCGCCGTGGCGCGTGTTGAAATAGTCGGGCGTTACCGCTTTCGGCCACACGCCGAGACCATCGATACACGTGACCTTGCGGTTCTTTGCGGTGTAAATGATTTGCGGTGCTACGCCCCCGAAATTCACCTTGTCCGTTTGCAGCACGTCAATCGCGATTCCAGCCGCGACGCCCGCATCGATCGCGTTTCCGCCAGCCTCGAGGATCTGGAAACCGGCGTGCGCGGCGAGGTAGTGGCCTGCTGAAATGACATGACGCGTGCCCATGATCGTCATACGCTTGGATGTGGCAGTCATCGGATCTCCGGGTGAGGTCTGGTTTGCGTCATGGGGAAAGGGTAAATTTTAGCGCCTATTCACTCTCTGGTGCTTGCGATGTCCTACTGGTCGATCCGGTTGGTGTCTCAGTTGATCCTCGGTCTACAGCCCTCACGGTGATATCAGCGCTTGCGCAGACCACCCCCTGGATTCCGACGAAGCCCGTGGAAATACTCGTCGGAGTGTCGCCCGGCGGCGGCGTAGACCGCACCGCGCGAACGCTGCAGAAACTATTGCAGGAGAAGCGCCTTGTCGAGACGCCGGTGAACGTTGTGAACAAGCCCGGCGGCGGCAGCACGGTCGTGCAGGCTTATCTCAAGCTCAAACAGGGAGACGCCCATTATTTCGAGATCACGGCAACATCCCTGCTGACCAATCACATCACTGGCAAAAGCCCCACCAGCCATCGTGACTTCACGCCCGTCGTTATGCTGTACGACGAGTTCCTCGGGTTTGCCGTGACTGCGGATTCGCCGATCAGGGACGGCCGCGAGTTGCTGCAAGCGCTGAGGACTCGCCCCGATACGCTGCCGATCGGCATCGCAACGAGTGCGGGCAATACCAATCACAT
>JAQGNH010000572.1 GCA_028291945.1 Betaproteobacteria bacterium | reverse complement strand
AGAAACCGGGTGCGTATCTCACTGCTTTTCATAAATCACGATGCCCTTCGACCGCTGCAAAAATGATGGTGCAACCCACCGCGGACATGGGCCTAGCGCAACTAACGGAATGAATTCGTTATTTTAGCTTAGATCGCGACTTCAGGCCCAACTGCAAGAGCACTTAGCCTGTGCGGCAACGCTCGAGAATTTCGGCCGGGCGAGCGCCTTCGAGAGCGAGGTCGGCAAGCAGGCTGTTATCGCGTCGGAAATCGCGTCCGCATGCGCTCGAAAGCAGCGCGATGGACGCCGAGATGTTTTCTGCGTCAACGCCGGCGCAGCGTGCAAGCGTCTCGTAGAAAACAAGGCCATACGGGACATCTTCGAGGACGTACCGATGCTCCAACGTTTTCGGGCCCAGAGGCCCCTGGTACTTAGCGTGTATGGCCTCGGCGATTTGAGCGATTTCACCGCGAGGCACGTGATACGAGAGCTCGTAATGCTCTTCGATCGAGCGCACCGTCAAGCCGAACGCGCGTGCAATCGCCAGCCGTTCGCGATCGAGAGCGCTGCAGATGCGCGCCGCGGCGGGCGTGAGATAGTAAAAGAGCGGCCAGTCTTCGGCGCGATCGATGCGGGTCAGATTGGGCAGCGTTTCTGCGGCGTGCGCGATCGGATTGACATTGGAAAGCGCAACACCGAGCAGGTTATCCGCAAGCGAGAACCGGTCGCCAAACAGATTGCGACACGTGGCCAGCACCGACTCGCCCGCGCTCGCCGGGACGGCGGCCACATCGAAGCGCGCGCGGACGGTGTTGATCTTGACGTCGGCGCTGTGCGATACCCGGGCGGTGGCGAGCGTTGTCCCCCACGCGGCGACGACCGGTGCCTGATTCCGCTCCGCCATACGATCGCGGATCCACAGCGGAGCCAGTGACAGAGCGCCGCTGACGATGACCAGTTGATCTCCGCGCAGCGACTGCACGACCGCAGGGAGCACAGACGGATAGGCATGGCCTGGCACTGCGATCACGACAATGGGGTAGTCCGCGAGCGTTTTTGCGTCGCCGATCCGCGTGACGGCTTCCCGGCCGGAGAGCGCACCCTCGTAAGAGAGCCAGACGCGACCGGTGTCGCCCGGCACCCGCGCCAGTGAGGCGGTGCTGCGGCCCGTCGGGGACCAGATGCCCGCTTGATGAGCGTGGTGAGCGAGGAAGGCTGCGGTCGCGCGACCGATCGGCCCTCCACCCACGATTGCGACTTTCTGCGTCGTCATTGGGCCAGCGTCGTATTACTCGAGCTTTACGCCCGCCGCCTTCACCGTCTTCGCCCACAGCGCGACGTCCTCCCGCACCATACGCGTGAAAGCCTCGCCGCTCGTGCCGGCAGGCTCGGCCCCGAGCGCCGCGAGCTTATCCCTCACGTCCGGCTGCTTGAGCGCGACCGCAAACTCGCCCGCGAGCCGATCGACGATCGGCTGAGGCGTGCCGGCGGGCGCGGAGATCCCCACCCATGCGGACACGTTGAAATTCGGTACGCCCTGCTCACCGAAGGTCGGCACATCCGGCATCGCGGGCGAGCGCTTCGGCGCGCTGACGCCCAGCGCTTTGAGACGTCCGGTAGACGTGTAGGGCTGCGCTGAGGCGGTAACCGTGAACATCGTCTGAATCTGGCGACCGAGCAGATCCGTGATCGCAGGTGCGGCGCCCTTGTACGGCACGTGCGTCAGGTCTGCGCCGGTCGTCAGTTTGAACAGCTCGAGCGTGAGGTGAGTGTAGGTGCCGTTCCCGGTGGACGCCGTGTTCATCTTGCCGGGATTGGCCTTCGAGTAGGCGATCAGCTCCTTGATACCGCTGACCGGCAGCGCGGGGTGCGCGATGAGGACCAGCGGGGCGTCGGTCAAATGTATGACGTGGACGAAGCTTCGTATCGGGTCGTAGCCTACATCTCGGCGCAGCGCTGGAGCGATCGACATCTGAGCGCCGCTCGAGAGCAGCAGCGTGTAACCGTCGTTGCTCGCTCTCGCCAGTTCCTGTGTCGCGATCAAACCGCCTGACCCGGGCCGGTTATCCACCACGATGTTCCTGCCAAGCGCCTGTGTCACGGGCGACGTTATGAGCCTCGCGGTGACGTCCTGAGAGCCGCCGGGCGTGAAAGGGACGAGCAGGCGGATAGGCTTGGTCGGATAGGCGATCGCCGGGTCCCGCGCAGCGGCCGAGACGTCGATGGCCGAAAAAGCGCAAACAACAGCCGCGAGCACGATAGCGCCCGGGCGTCGTTGCAACACTCTAAAACGTTGAAGCATTTCATTCTCCATCATCACGCACGACGCGGCGCACGACACGCATCGCGACCTCGACGCTGAATCCCCGTGATTGCAGAAAACGGATGTGTCGTGCGCGCTCGGCAGCGGTGAGCGGCGCGGCCTTGAATTTCCGCGCCCAGACCACTCGTGCCGCGTCGAGCTCGGTGTCCTTGAGGTTTGCGAGCGCAGACGCGATGAGCTCTCCAGAGACGCCCTTATCGATCAACACCTGGCGTATGCGGGCGGCGCCAAAGCGGCCGCGCTTTGCCTGCACGAGCTGATCGACCGCGCGCGCGTCCGAAAGCCAGCCGCGTGCAGTGAAGTCATCGAGCAGCGCCTGAAGCTCAGCAGGGCTTTCGACGTGGGCAGCGAGCTTGCGCTCGAGCTCGAGGCGGGTGTGCTCCCGCCGGGCGAGCAGCCTCAGCGCGCGGCCGCGAGGCGCGAGCTCGGTTTTACGCTTCGACGGCGGCGGGCTGTGGCGCTCCACCTTGCACGCCGAGGGCTGCTCGAACCTTGGATTCGATTTCGCGGGCGACGTCCGGATGCTCTTTCAGATAATCGCGTACGTTGTCCTTACCTTGTCCGATGCGATCCTTGCCGTACGAGTACCAGGCGCCCGATTTCTCCACGATACGGTGCAGCACGCCGAGCTCGATGATTTCGCCTTCGCGCGAGATGCCTTCGCCGTAGAGGATGTCGAATTCGGCATTGCGGAAAGGCGGAGCAACTTTGTTCTTCACGACTTTCGCGCGGGTCTCGGAGCCGATGACTTCCTCACCCTTCTTGATCGAGCCGACACGCCGGATGTCGATCCGCACGGACGCATAGAACTTCAGCGCGTTGCCGCCGGTCGTCGTCTCGGGATTGCCGAACATGACACCGATCTTCATCCGGATCTGGTTGATGAAAATAACGAGCGTGTTCGACCGCTTGATGTTCGCCGTGAGCTTGCGCAGCGCCTGCGACATGAGGCGCGCCTGCAGGCCCATCTGGGGCTCGCCCATTTCGCCTTCGATCTCCGCTTTCGGCACGAGCGCCGCAACAGAGTCGATGACGACGACGTCGACGGAGCTCGAGCGCACCAGCATGTCCGCAATCTCGAGCGCCTGCTCGCCATTATCGGGCTGCGAGATCAGCAGCTGCTCCACGTCCACCCCCAGCTTGGAAGCATACTGCGGATCGAGCGCGTGCTCGGCGTCGATGAAGGCCGCCGTGCCGCCGAGCTTCTGCATTTCCGCGATCACCGAGAGCGTGAGAGTCGTCTTACCCGAAGACTCAGGCCCGTAGATTTCGACCACGCGTCCGCGCGGCAGTCCGCCGATACCCAGCGCAATATCGAGTCCGAGCGAGCCCGTCGAGACGACCTCGATGTCTTTTGCAATGTCGGCTTCGCCCATGCGCATGATCGAGCCTTTGCCGAATTGCTTTTCGATTTGCGACAGCGCAGCGGATAGAGCCTTGCTCTTGTTGTCGTCCATAGTCTTCCTCATAACGAATCGTGCGATTATCTCACAAGTCGCGTGCCATCCTTCTTCCCGCCCACAGGCGTTGCGGGCACGTGAGCTCTCGAATCTCCCGCCCTTCGGGATATGGTTTCCGCGCTCGTCTTGAACTGAGCGAGCATAAGCGGCGTTGCTTTCGGATTAACGCCGCCCGAGTCAAGCGGATGACGACCGATCATTCGATCGCACGCTGCTCGATCGTCTCGATGAGCACAGTCAATGCGTGTATCACCGACTGCCTGCGCACCGCTTCGCGATCGCCCGCAAAATGTAGCGTCTCGCTGCGCGGCTCAGAATTTTTCGCACCCCAGGCGAAGCACACCGTCCCGACCGGCTTCTCTGGGGTGCCTCCGCCTGGCCCAGCCGTGCCGCTCACCGCAAGGGCGAGCTGCGCGTGACTGAACTCGAGCGCCCCACTTACCATCTCCTCCACGACGGGCTCCGAGACGGCGCCATGCTGCTCGAGCGTTTCGGGCCGCACGCCCAGCATCTCGCGCTTCGAGATATAGGTGTACGTGACGAAGCCGCGCTCGAACCACGCCGAGCTGCCCGGCACCATGGTGATCGCTTCGGCCACCCACCCACCGGTGCACGACTCGGCAGTGGCTACCATCAGCCCGCGCTGCTCGAGCGCTCGGCCTGCGCGCGCGGCAAGCTCGTAAAGAACGGTATCAGCCATGTCCGGATGTCTGAGGGCGTTGGTTGCGCCTTGATTGCGCGCAGTCAGTTTACGATCGCTTTCGGTCAGTTCACGATCGCTTTCGCAATGGCAAGCACTATCAGGGTGTAGAACGCGGCCATGAGATCATCGATCATCACACCCAGCCCGCCTTTTACGGTGCGCTCATAGTACCGAATGGGCGGCGGTTTCGCGATATCGAATACGCGGAACAGCAGGAACGCAAACGCCTGCCAGTAACTGTAAACCGGAGTGAGGAAAAGTACAAGCAGGAAGGCGACCGTTTCGTCCCACACCATCGCGCCGTGGTCCGAATCACCGAGCGCGCGGCCGGTGACCTCGCAAGCCCACACGCCCAGCGCAAACAGCGCTGCAACCCCGACCAGGTAAACGATCGGGTCGAGCCTTGGCCCGGCGATCCAAAATATCGGCAGCGCGAGCAGTGTGCCAAAGGTGCCTGGGGCGAACGGTATCAAGCCCAGGCCTCCGCCAAGCGCAATGAAATGCGCCGGATGGCGGAACAGGAATCGTACATCCGGTGCGCGAGCACCTTCAGCGAAAATGGTCGTATCCCCGCGCGCGTATCGCCAGAGGCTTACCGACTGAGTCGAGTACACGCACCGGCGCGTCCCCGCGCCCCCTACGCCCCATGCTTCCGATCAGTGTCACACCCACTCGCGCGCGCTCCGCGGCCCTGAGCACATCGGACCGGCGGCGGCGGGACGCAGTAAAGCACAGCTCATAATCGTCCCCTCCGGCGAGCAGCGCCTGAGCGCCACGGTCGGTCTGAGCGCGCGAGCGAACAATCGGATTGGCCGGAATCGCTTCCCATTCGATCACGGCGCCGAGCCTGGAGCGCTCGCAAATGTGTCCCAGATCGGCAAGCAGGCCGTCGGAGATATCGATGGCGCTATGAGCAATGCCGCGCAGCGCAAGCCCCAGCCCAACGCGCGGAACGGGCGCGTGCAGCCGCTGTTCGAGAGCGCGGCGTTCGCGCGGCGAGACTCGAACGAGGCCTTTTATCGCGCCGAGCGCCATCGCGGCGTCGCCGAGCTGGCCTGAAACCCAAACATCGTCGCCCTTTTGGGCCCCATCCCGCCGCAAAGCCTGGCCGTTCGGTACTTCACCCATGATCTGCACGCAGATCGCGAGCGGCCCGCGCGTGGTGTCACCGCCGATCAGATCGACTTTATGACGTCGTGCAAGGGCCATGAAACCACGCGAGAACGCTTCCAGCCATCGCACCTGAACACGCGGCAACGCAAGCGCAAGCGTAGCCCACCGCGGCGTCGCGCCCATGGCGGCCATGTCAGAGAGGTTCACCGCGAGCGCTTTGTGACCCAGGAGATCGGGCGCCGCCCCAACGAAAAAGTGACGGCCCTCCACCAGCATGTCGGCGGACACCGCGACCTCGTTACCGGCACGGACCCGCACGAGTGCGGCATCGTCTCCTACGCCGAGTGTCGCGCCCCGCGAGCGATGCGTAAAAAAACGCCGGATGAGCTCGAACTCGGACAACGCTGATCGGCGCTGCGCCAAGGATCACTCATTCACTTCGTTCGCCGGCGGACGTGCCGTTGAATCGCCCGGCGTAGTGCGAATCAGCTGTCGGAGAAACTTGGAGATCCTGCGCGCCATGTAGTAGTTGAGCCCGGCGAAAGCGAGGAACACGAGCATGATCAGCGTGAGCGTGCCCGCGGCCGCCTGCCCTGCGCCAACGGACCAGACCCAGAACGCCATCAGTAAATTGACCCCCGCAGCGAAATAGAAGAGCAGCATGCGCTTGCGCAGCTGCGCAGGATCGACTCGTTGACTCATGCAGGGTCCCTTTCGACTTCAGGCGCCGCGCTCAGCACGGACTTCGATTTGCCGCAGTTGCGCGGCCAGTTTGTCCAGAACACCGTTCACGTATTTGTGGCCATCGGTGCCGCCGTACACCTTCGCCAGCTCGACCGCTTCGTTGATGACCACGCGATAAGGTACCTCGAGCTCACGCATGAGCTCGTAACTTCCAAGCAGGAGTATCCCGCGCTCGATGGGCGAAAGCTCCTTTACCGCGCGGTCGAGAAATGGCGCCATCTGAGCCTCGAGCTCGGGTGCATTATGGATCGCACCGTTGAGGAGCGTTCGAAAATAGCCGACGTCGCTTTTTTCGAATTCCTGAGACTCGGCGAGTTCGGCCGCAATCATGATCGGATCCTTGCCGGCGAGCTGCCACTGGTAGAGGCCTTGCAGCGCAAACTCCCGCGAGCGTCTGCGCGTGCTCTTACGCGGCGCCGCTTCTCGCCGCTTGCGTGGGTGATTGTCCGAGGGCACGTCTATTCGTCGAGTTTCTTGAGCAAGTTTGCCATTTCGATGGCGGCCAACGCGCAGTCAGCGCCTTTCTGCATCATCCGCGCGAGCGCCTGATCGTCGTTTTCAGTCGTCAGGATTCCATTTGCAATCGGTACGCCAGTTTCGAGCTGCACTGACGCGATCCCGCTGCACGATTCGTTCGAGACGATTTCGAAGTGGTACGTCTCGCCGCGGATCACCGCGCCGAGCGCGATCAGCGCATCGTAACCCCCGCTCTGCGCCAGTTTCTGCAGCACGAGCGGTGCTTCGAGTGCTCCAGGCACGCTAACGATGAGCATGTTTTCGGGTGCGACGCCGTGTTTGAGCAGAGTCGAGGTACAGCTCGACAGAAGACCCTCGCCGACCTCCTTGTTGAAGCGGCTGAATACGATGCCTACGGCAAGGCCGGCGCCGGTGTGGTCCGGCTCTAGTTCTGGGATGTTATCGGAACGCATGATAGTTCAATGATGAATGCGGATTCATCATTCATTTCTCATCGGGTTGCAGGTATCCAACCACCTCGAGATCAAACCCCGCCATGCTCGGCATCCGGCGCGGCAGCGCAAGCAGGCGCATTTTCTTCACCTTGAGATCCTTCAGTATCTGAGCGCCGATCCCGTAGTTGCGAAGCGCCATCTTGGGTTGTGGCGCATCGAGCTGCGGAGGCCTGGCTCGTTCCAGCAACTCCGAGGCCGTTTCTTCGCGATGCAGCAGGAGGATCACGCCGCTGTCTGACGATGCAATCGTCGCCAGCGCGTCGTGGAAGTTCCACGAATGACTGGTGCTGCCCGCGTCGAGAAGATCTATCAGGGAGACCGGCTCGTGCACGCGCACCAGTGCTTCTTTTTCAGGACGGATCTCCCCTTTGACGAGCGCGACATGTGTTTCGCGGCCAATGCGGTCACTGTACGCGACGAGCCGGAACATGCCGTGTACGGTCTGGATATCGCGTTCGGCGACACGCGTGACAAGCGACTCCGTGCGGCTGCGGTATTGGATGAGATCGGTGATCGTGCCGATCTTCAGCTTGTGCTGCACGGCGAATTCGACCAGATCAGGCAGTCTCGCCATTTCCCCGTTTTCTTTCAGGATCTCGCAGATCACTGCGGCAGGTGCGAGCCCTGAGAGGCGAGCCAGATCGCATCCGGCTTCGGTGTGACCTGCGCGAACAAGCACGCCGCCGTCCTGAGCCATCAGCGGAAAGATGTGGCCCGGTTGTACGAGGTCGCGGGGGCTTGCGTCAGGCCGGATCGCTGCCTGCACGGTGCGCGCGCGGTCTGCCGCGGAAATGCCGGTCGTCACACCTTCGGCAGCCTCGATCGAAACAGTGAAATTCGTGCCCAGGGGTGAACGGTTGGTCGACACCATCAGAGGCAAATTCAGCGCAACGCAGCGCTCTTCAGTCAACGTGAGGCAGATGAGCCCGCGTCCGTAGCGCGCCATGAAATTGATCGACTCCGCCGTCGCGAACTCCGCGGCCATCAGCAGATCGCCCTCGTTTTCGCGATCTTCCTCGTCGACCAGCACGACCATGCGGCCGGCCTTGAGCTCCCCGATAATCGTGGTGATCGGACTGATCGCGGTCTCGTGACGCATCGTGTTCACGGTGTGACGGGCCGCGCGAAGGCGTCGCGAGCGGGCCATTGGATGAAAGTAGAGTGCATCGTTGCTGAACTTGTGCGCCGCATGGGGACGGGAGGGCGAGCGGGCAGCTGAGCTCGCGCGCCGAGGCGTTGATTATAGCCGCCTGCGATCTACAGTATCGACCCGAGTCGCTTTCGACGCGATGCGTCTCAGCTCCTGGTAACTGAGCCGACGATTCTGATCAATACCACTTGAATCGCGATTCGGGCCTTTGAAAGAGCGTACCCGATTCGCGTGGGTCAGGGTCTCCGCTGAAGCCGTGCAGTCTTGCATCGACGATGCACTCTCTGAAACTCGAAAAGGTACCGGCCGATACCTTCCTCGTCCCGTCTTCGCCGACACAACGCCATTCCCACTGCCAGGACACGGCATTCACGCTGCGTACGGGTTTCGTTACGAATTCCCACGTCATGCTCGCCCCTTCGCTTGACAGGCGAATTGTGCCGTTAGGCCTCGCAAGCGTCTACGGACGTGTCGACTGCGCGAAGACCATGCGCTCGACGTATCGCGCCAGCAGATCGATCTCGATGTTGACCCGAGCGCCTGGACGCAGGGCCGCGAAATTCGTATTTGCAATCGTGTGCGGTATCAGATTCGCGGTGAATCGTGTTGCGGAGACCTCGTTGACCGTGAGACTGACCCCGTCGACCGCTATCGATCCCTTGCGCGCGACGTATTTGCCGAGATCCGGCGGAAGGGCGACTTCGAGCAGGCGGTTATCGCCCATAGGCTCAAAGCGCTCGACGACACCGACCCCATCGACGTGTCCGCTGACGAGGTGTCCGCCGAGCCGATCAGCAAGCCTCAGCGCCTTTTCGAGGTTCACTGCACCGCCGCGCTCGAAACCCGCCACGCACGAGAGCGTCTCCTGCGATACATCGACATCGAACGACTTTGTATGTAACGAGACGACGGTCAAGCACACACCATTCACCGCGATGCTGTCGCCGAGCGCTACATCATCGAGTTGCAGCGAGCCCGCATCGATGCGCAGGCTGATTCCTCCTGCGCTGCGAATGACTTCGGCGACGTCACCCACCGCAGCTATGATGCCGGTGAACATCAGCGGTCAGCCTTCGGTCGGGCTATGACTCGAATATCGGAGCCGACCGACGCCACATCGCGTATGTCGAGCTCGAGCCGTCCCGACAGGTCCTTTAGCTCGGGCAAATGGAACATGCCCCGGGCAGTGTCGCCCAGGATATGGGGCGCGAGATAAATCAACAGCTCATCCACGAGCCCCTCACGCAAAAGCGAGCCGTTGAGCTTGTATCCTGCCTCGACGTGCACTTCGTTCATCTCGCGACGGCCGAGCTCCTGCATCAACGCCTTCAAGTCGACTTTTCCGGAAGCGTCGGGCAGCACGATGACCTCGGTGCCTTTCGCACGCAGCGCGTCGCTGCGCGCCTGCTCGGCGACGGCCGCGGCGACCAGACTGCCCGGTCCCAGCACGCGCGCATTCGTTGCAACCTCGAGACGGCTATCCACCACGAGCCGTATCGGCTGACGCGAGGTGTCGACATCGCGGACCGTGAGCAGCGGATCATCCTCACGCACCGTGCCGATGCCCGTCATAATGACACAGGCGCGCGCACGCCAGCGATGCCCGTCGCGGCGCGCATCCGCACCTGTGATCCACTGACTGCGTCCGTTGGTCAAAGCGGTCTTGCCATCGAGACTTGCCGCGATTTTCATGCGTACCCACGGCCTTCCACGCGTCATGCGCGAAACGAACCCCACGTTGAGCTCGAGCGCTTCGGCTTCCATCAATCCGCACTCGGCCGCAATCCCGGCGGCGCGAATTGCCTGTATACCCTGACCTGCTACGCGCGGATTCGGATCCTGCATCGCAGCCACCACACGATTGATTTTCGCCGCGATGAGCGCTTGGGTACACGGCGGCGTCCGGCCATGATACGAGCACGGCTCGAGCGTGATGTAAACCGTCGCACCCTGTGCTTTGTCGCCGGCAGCACGCAGCGCATTCACTTCAGCATGCGGTTCACCAGCGCGTTGGTGCCAGCCTTCGCCGACGATCGATCCGTCGCGCACGATGACGCAGCCGACGCGAGGATTCGGTGTCGTCGTATAGAGGCCGCGCTCGGCGAGCTCGAGTGCGCGGGCCATGTAATGCCGATCAGCTTCTGAGGGCATGGCCAACGATGCCAAGTAAAGTCAAAACGCTTGACCACAAAGGACACGAAGAACACAAAGGAAAGCAAACTGGAACGAGACTACTCAAACTTCGCTATCAGTAGGCGTGCACGCCCGCGCTCACCGATCGTCCTTGGCGTCCTTGGCAGCAAACAGATCGTCGGTTTCCTTGGTGTCCTTTGTGTCCTTTGTGTCCTTCGTGGTGGGCGCTTTTGAAGTGGCCTTCGCCGGGGCGGGACGCTGCACTTCCTTGATCGCGTCCTGGAAGTCGTCAACCCCTTGGAAGCTGCGATAGACCGATGCAAACCGGATATACGCGACCTGATCCAGGCGCTTCAGCTCGCGCATGACCATTTCGCCCAACCGGCGCGAAGGAATCTCGCGCTCGGCCAGCGCGAGCACGTCCTGCGTAATCGTTGCGATCGCGTCATCGACGAGCTGAGTCGGCACCGGCCTCTTATGGAGCGCGCGCATGAAGCCCGTGCGCAGCTTCTGTAAGTCGAACTCGCTACGGCTGCCGTCCTGCTTGACCACCTGCGGCATCCGCAGCTCGATCGTCTCGTAAGTGGTGAATCGCTTGCTGCAGCTCGTGCACTTCCTGCGACGCCGTATGCTATCGCCGTCATCGCTCACACGCGAGTCGATGACCTGAGTGTCGGGCGATTTGCAGAACGGACACTTCATCAATGCAATGAGGCTTCAGCCGTACACCGGAAACTTCGCGCAAAGCCGTTTGACTTCGCCCGCAACGCGCTCGATGACTTTGTCATCGCTCGCCGCATCCATCACGTCCGCCATGAGATTTGCGACAAGCTCAGCCTCGAGCTCCTTCATTCCGCGCGTCGTCATCGCCGGTGAGCCGACGCGAATACCACTCGTGATGAACGGTTTCTGCGGGTCGTGCGGGACCGAGTTCTTGTTCACGGTAAGGTGAGCACGTCCCAGCGCCGCTTCGGCATCGCGGCCCGTGATGTTCTTGCTTCTGAGATCGACCAGAAAGAGGTGACAGTCCGTGCGGCCGGAAACAACACGAAAACCGCGCTCCTGCATTACTTTTGCCATGACGCGCGCGTTATCGAGCACCTGCTCCTGGTAGTCCTTGAACTCGCGCGAAAGCGCTTCCTTGAAGCACACCGCCTTGGCGGCGATGACATGCATGAGAGGACCACCCTGCAAACCCGGGAACACCGCAGAGTTGATCACCTTCTCATGCTGCGCATTGGCGAGGATCAAGCCGCCGCGAGGGCCGCGCAATGTCTTGTGCGTGGTCGTGGTCACGAAATCTGCAATGCCCACCGGACTCGGATAGAGTCCCGCAGCGACCAGGCCGGCGTAATGCGCCATGTCCGCCATGAACAGTGCACCTACGCGGTCGGCGATCGCGCGAAAGCGCTTCCAGTCGATCACCAGGGAGTACGCTGACGCCCCCGCGATGATGAGCTTGGGTTTCTTGACATGCGCGAGCTCTTCGACTTCCGCGTAATCGATAGCCTCGGTCTCCGGATCGAGCCCGTAGGTGACCGCGTCGAAATAGCGGCCGCTCATGTTGACGGAAGCCCCGTGCGTCAGGTGCCCGCCATGCCCGAGCGACATCCCGAGTATCGTGTCTCCCGGGTGCAGCGTCGCGTAGAACACGGCCTGATTCGCCTGCGCGCCCGAATGCGGTTGCACGTTCGCATAACCCGCACCGAACAAGGTTTTCGCACGATCGATCGCAAGCTGCTCTGCGATGTCGACATACTCGCATCCGCCGTAATAGCGCTTGCCCGGGTAGCCTTCAGCGTACTTGTTCGTAAGCACCGAGCCCTGCGCGTGCAGAACACGCGGGCTTGCGTAATTCTCGGAAGCGATGAGCTCGATGTGCTCTTCCTGGCGGCGGTACTCCTGCTCGATAGCGTGCCAGATCTCTTTGTCGTACGAGTCGAGTGTCTCTTTCAGGGAATACATAGCCGCGGCGTGCTCCTGTTTTCCTCATTTTAGCGCATGCCCCCTACCCCTGCAGGCGGCGCTCCCGCAGCCAAGACCTACTCCGCTCCGCGGCATAGCCGCTACGGCTTACTTCTTCGGCTTCTTGATCGAGTACACGAAGTTGTCGAAGGTATTTTCCGCGACCCTGAACCACAGGTATTGATCGTCACGGAACTGGCTCCACGACGCGTATATCTTCTTGAACTCCGGGCTTTTCGCGGAGAACTCCGCATAGAGATCCTGAGCGACGTTGTAACACGCTTCCATGACCGGTCTCGGAAAAGCGCGCAACTGAGCGCCCGCGCCGATCAGGCGGCGCAACGCTTCGGTGTTCTTCGCATCGTAACGCGCCATCATATTGACATTTGCTTCGGCGCAGGCGACTTCGAGCGCTTCCTGATACGGCTTGGGGAGTGACGCCCACTGCTTCGCATTGACGTAAACAGATAGCTGCGCCGAGCCTTCCCACCAGCCGGGGTAGTAGTAATACTTCGCGACTTTATAGAAACCCAGCTTTTCGTCGTCGTAAGGGCCGACCCATTCGGCGGCATCGATCGTTCCTTTTTCCAGCGCCGGATAAATATCAGCGCCTCCGATCTGCTGCGGCACCACGCCAAGCTTCGCGAGGATCTGACCCGCCAGGCCAGCTACGCGCATCTTCAGCCCCTTGAGATCACTCACCGTCTTGATCTCTTTGCGATACCAGCCGGCCATCTGCGTTCCCGTATTGCCACACGGAAAATTGACAATGTTGTATTGCTGGAACATCTCACGCGTCAGCTGCAGCCCGCCACCGTAGTACATCCATGCGTTCTGCTGTCTTGCATTCATTCCGAACGGCAAAGCGGTGTCGAACGCGAGCGCAGGATTCTTGCCGATGTAGTAATAACTCGCGCTCTGACCGCATTCGACTGTCCCGTTCTGCACGGCGTCGAGCACCTGCAGCGGTGGTACGATTTCCCCACCGGCAAAAATGCGGATTTCGAAGCGCCCCTCGGTCAGTCGCGAGACGCGCCCGGCTATGAGCTCGGCGGTCCCATACAGAGTATCGAGGCTCTTTGGAAAGCTCGAAGCCATGCGCCAGCGAATCTGCGGTTGTGATTGCGCGAGCGCCGGCGCGGCAATCGCACCGCCTGCGACGCCAAGACCCGCGCGCTTGATGAACTCCCGTCTTCGCATGTCCCCTCCGTTTGGACTCCTTGAGACCGACAGTATTCTTTACATATAGTGTACTGGGAAGCGAGCGCAGTCCTCGCCGCGCTCGCGATGCCGGGCCGAAATTTGCTTCAGGTTACAGCATGTTGATGCTGCGCACGTTTAAAACGAAATGGCTGAAGGCGCGCATAGCCTACCATCGGCGCCAGGCCGAATCTTATAGCCACCCCGTAGTGAGATCTCACCGGCGAGACCTTTATCAGGCCTGGTTGCGGACGGGGCGCTGCGCCACATGATGAAAGCACACGCGCTGAAGCGGAAGCTCGGGTTAAGAGGGGCACGGCCGTAGCCCTTTCATTCGGCTGTGCCCGCGATCGACGTTGTCAGTCCCCCGCGATCGTCATGCGCTCGATCAGAATCGAACCGCATTGGCGCGAGCCCCGGCGCACGACGTCATTTCCTGCGGCAGCGAAGGCCCGAAACATGTCCTTCAGATTCCCCGCGATCGTGATCTCCTGCACCGGATACGCAATCTCGCCATTTTCGACCCAGTAGCCTGCGGCACCGCGCGAATAATCACCCGTGACCTGATTGATGCCTTGCCCCATGAGCTCGGTCACAAGCAAGCCATTCTGAAGCTTCGCGAGCAGTGCCCGGAAATCCTCACCCGTGTCCTTAAGGATCAGGTTGTGATTACCGCCCGCATTGCCGGTTGATTTGCTTCCGAGCTTGCGCGCGGAATAACTGCCCAGAAAATAACCTTGCAGCACCCCGTCTTTTACGATGTCTCGGCCGTGCGTCGCGACGCCTTCCTCATCGAAGGGGCTGCTCGCCAGCGCCTTTGGAAGGTGAGGCAGATCGGAAATCTGCACGAGCGGCGAAAAAACCTGCTTGCCCAGGCTGTCGAGCAAAAACGAGGATTTCCGGTAAAGGCTACCGCCGCTCACAGCGGAAACAAAGTGACCGAGCAGGCTCGATGCGATCGGCGCTTCGAAAAGCACCGGTGCCTGAGTGGTGGCGATTTTGCGCGCGCCGACGCGGTTTACCGCGCGCTCCCCTGCCCGGCGCCCCACCACATCAGGAGGGGCGAGGTCGAGCGGGTCGCGTGCCGTCTCATACCAGTCGTCGCGCTGCATGGCGTCGCCCTGGCCTGCGATCAAGGAGCACCAGATTCCGTGGCGCGAGTTGGGATAACCGCCGAGGAAGCCGAGTGAATTGCCATAGACGAACTGCGACTCCTGCGTCGATGCGGTCGCACCCTCGGAGTTGCTGATGCGCTTGTCCACTGCAAATCCGGCATCTTCAGCAATTTTGGCAAGCTCGATACCGCGTTCGACTGGCAGATCCCACGGATGGTAAAGGTCGAGGTCCGGAATATCACGTGCGATGAGCTCGGGGTCCGCGAGTCCGGAACAGTCGTCCGGTGCAGTGAACCGGGCAATCGAGAGTGCCGCGTCGACGGTGTCCCGGACTGCCTGCGGCGAAAAATCGGAGCTGCTTGCATGTCCACGCTTCTGCCCCACGTAAACGGTTACACCGATTCCTTTGTCGCGGTTGTACTCGATCGTCTCGACTTCGCCCCGCCGAACGGTGACCGTCTGCCCGAAGCCTTCGCTCACTTCTGTCTCAGCAGACGTCGCGCCGCGCGTCTTCGCGTATTCGAGAACGGTGGTCGCCATGTCGCGAAGCTTGTCGGCAGTGTAGGAAAAGCGTGAAGAAGGCATATCGATACCTGAGCGTTAATCGGTAAGGCGAGCGGTCAAGGCCGCGGGGAGTGGTAAGTCATAGCGTAGCGCAAGCGCCGCCTGCGGCCGAAGTTCTCTCGTAGGACCGTGACAGGCCAGCGCATTGCAAGATCCAAGCCGCTGGCAAACGACGAAAGCCGTTATCATAGCAGCTCGCCGCAGCACCTCCGTTCTCCATGTCCGACGAGTCTCCAAGCAAATCGCAGCGCAAGAGGCAGATGCACGAGCTGCAGGACCTCGGCACGGAGCTCGTCGATTTGAACGAGCAGCAGCTCGCAGCTGTCGATCTCCCGGAGAGTCTTCTCGACGCGGTCATGGAGGCGCGTCGGATTACCAAGTTCGAAGCACGGCGTCGTCAAATGCAGTACATCGGCAAGCTGATGCGCTCGATCGATCCGGCGCCTATACGTGAGCGAATCGATGCCTACAAAGCCGTGTCGCGCTCGCAAACTGCTCGGCTCCATCTCATCGAACGATGGCGCACGCGTCTTCTGGAAGACGAGAACGCGCTGACGGAGTTAATGAATGAGTACCCGGCGCTCGATGCGACCCAGATACGGCAGGTCATACGAAACGCATTGCGGGAACGCGAAGCCGGACAGCCGCCAAAAAGCTTTCGCGCGCTGTTTCAGCTGCTGAACGACGTTATTGATGTAAGAACCGCAGACACTGGAGATGATTAGGGATGCTGCTTCGCGACTCTCCTTCGCGCCCAGCCGCTATATACTCGTCGCCATGAGCACCGACGAACAGCTATTCATAGGGCTCGTCTCGATAAGCGACCGCGCTTCGCAGGGCGTGTACAAGGATGAGGGTATCCCGGCGCTGGAAGAGTGGTTTAAGCGTGTGCTGACAAGCCCGAGCTGGCGCACCATCAAACGGCTAATTCCGGACGAGCAGCCGCTGATCGAAACAACGTTGAAAGAGCTTGTGGACGACGAAGGCTGTCACCTCGTTTTCACCACGGGTGGTACCGGCCCTGCAGCTCGCGATGTAACACCCGAGGCCACAATGGCAGTAGCCGACAAGGAAATGCCCGGCTTCGGTGAGCAGATGCGGCAGGTCAGCCTCAAATTCGTTCCGACCGCGATCCTTTCACGCCAGGTTGCAGTGATACGCAAGCAGGCCCTGATCATCAACCTTCCCGGACAGCCGAAAGCGATCAAGGAAACGCTGGAGGGCTTGAAAGACGAAAACGGAAAGACGCTTATGAGCGGCATATTCGCAGCGGTACCGTATTGCGTCGATTTAATCGGCGGCCCGTACATCGAGACGAACGAGGACGTCGTGAAAGCATTCCGACCCAAGTCAGCGCTGCGTCCGAAGTCCTGAGTTTGGTGGTTACTTGTTGATCTTCTTGTAACGATGTTTGGTGTCCTTCATTTCCCTGTGATGAACGCATTTTGAAAAGATGAGCCAAAACCCGCTTGAAACAATCGTAGTAGAAACCGGCGCCAATCCGCAGGCGAGCGTCATCTGGATGCATGGGCTCGGCGCGGACGGCAATGACTTCGTATCGGTCGTTCAGGAGCTCGATCTCTCCGGAGCGCCTGACATCCGGTTCGTCTTTCCGCACGCGCCGATGCAGCCCGTCAGCATCAATAACGGATACGTGATGCGTGCCTGGTATGACGTCAAATGGGGCGACCTGGAAGGCCGCTCGAAACAGGCCGATGAAAAAGGTGTGCGCGCGTCGCAGGCGGCGATCGTGCAGTTGATCGAGCGCGAAGTCTCACTGGGCATCACTACCGAAAAAATCGTGCTCGCGGGCTTCTCACAAGGCGGCGCAATCGCGCTTCAGTCCGGTTTGCGTTATTCGAAGACACTCGCAGGCGTCATGGCTCTTTCGACTTACCTGCCACTTGCGGAAAGCTTCGAGCAGGAAGCAACGGCAGAGAATCGCAAGACGCCGGTGTTCATGGCACACGGTACGCAGGACAACGTGGTGCCGTATCAGATGGGTGTGCGCTCGAGGGACTTACTGCTCCAGCACGGGTACGACGTGAAGTGGCGCGAGTACCCCATGCAGCACTCCCTGTGTCTTGAAGAAATAGAACATATCGCAGCTTGGCTGAAGGGTGTACTTACGTAACCCTTCAGCCACGCTGCTCTGGACAATAAATGAACAGGGAGAACCCAAGGTTCTTCCCGTTACCCCTTTCCTTCGGGTGCGCCGCCTCAAGCTCGATGCAATGGAGCGATCGTTAGATCGCCGAAGGATGGGAGGTTACGGAGGGAAAACTAG
>JAQGNH010000550.1 GCA_028291945.1 Betaproteobacteria bacterium | reverse complement strand
TTCGCCTGATGTTCAAGGATTTCAGGTTGATCCTGAACACAGCGTCGGAGCTGCCTGCGACGATGCCGATCACTGCGGTGGCCCAGCAAATATGCGCGGTCGAATATGCGCGGCAGTCCGCGACAGGTGTAGACGAGGATTTTTCGTCGGTCATCCGCGCTATGGAAGAGCTCGCTCGTATCGGCGACACAGAAAACAAGCGACCGTGAACACGCGCAGGCCCCGAGGACGACGGACGCACGAAACACGCCGCTGGCGGCGCGATGATAAATGCTCTACTTCAAGAACGGCCGCTGGCCCGGCGCCCAGTTCTCGAGAAGCGTACAGCACTGGAGGATGCGTTTGCGGCCGACCTCCTCGGGCACCGGGCGAAAATTCGACTGTCCCGCTGCCACGGTAAGCTCGACGAAGTAGAGCGCGCCAGGCCGCGTCTCAAGCTCGAGCTTGCCTAAATCGTCGGCGACACCGTGCAGCACGTGCCGGCCGGGAACAGTATCGATGCGGAAATAAGTGCGCGGCAGCGTCTCTCCGATAAGGCGCGAGTCGGTATAGAGAATTACATTGTCGTCGGTGGGCTCGACGTCGATGCGATACACATAGATCGTCGAGGCGTTCGGATGCGTGAGAAACTGCTTGGCCTCGGCGTCGCGGTCACGCGGGGCTTCCGGCGTCGAAGCGCAACCTCCGACGAGGAGCGCCACGACAGCGAGAACGCCGCTCCAGATCTTCAGCATAGTCTCGGGCTCCCAATTCGCTGACGACTTCGCGGCATCTCGCCTTCAGTCGGCTTTCACGCCGGCGTCTTTAACCACTTTCGCCCATTTCGCAACGTCAGCCTTGATGACGCGTGCAAACTCGTCGGGGCTCGTGGCGAGAATCTCGACACCCATCGCTGACAGCCGCTCGACGACGTCAGGCATATGCAAGATCCTGACCATCTCGCGATTGAGCTGCTCGATGACAGCGCGAGGCGTCGCAGCCGGCGCGAGCGGACCGAGCCAGAATCCGACGCTGAAGCCGGGCAGACCGCTCTCCGCCACCGTCGGTACGTCCGGTAATCCCGAGAAACGCGTCGCGGTGCTGACACCGAGTGCGCGCATCTTTCCCGTCTTGATATGGGGCAGCGAGGTAATGGGATTATTGAACATGAACGCGATCTGGCCGCCGAGCAAGTCGGTCGTGGCGGGCGCCTGACCTTTGTACGGTATATGCACGACGTCGATGCCTGCTGTGCCTTTGAATAATTCCCCGGCGAGATGCGATGCGACGCCAGTGCCCGCGGACCCAAAACTCAAACTCCCCGGCTTCGCTTTCGCGAGCGCGATCAACTCCTGCACGCTTTTGGCGGGCACCGACGGATGCACGACCAGGATGAACGGTGTCTGTCCTACCAGCGTGATCGGCGCGAAATCCCGGATAAAGTTGTACGGGATCTTCGGGTACAGACTCATGCTGATCGCATCACCCACCTGCGCCATCAGCAGCGTGTAACCGTCAGGCGCACTCTTGGCGACGATATCGGCACCGATCATTCCGGATGCGCCGATGCGGTTGTCCACCACGACGGTCTGGCGCCAGCTCTGACTCATCCTTTGGGCAAGCGTACGCGCGCCCACATCGCTTGGTCCACCCGCCGCAAAGGGCACGACGACGCGTATCGGGCGGTTGGGATAGGAAGCAGTCCCTTTTGCATCGGATTGCGCCCACAGCGCGGGAGACACGAGAAGGAACACGGCGGCAGCAGCAGCGGCGTACGTCTTCTGGCGCATGAACTTGACCTCGGGAACGATAGCGAGATGGTAGCACCAGCAATCGCCGGGTGAATGGACTCCAAACAACTGCCGCCCTCATCTTTGCTGCACTGAATAGTGGCCCGGAAGCTTCGGGAAACCTGCCGTGCTGCGAATCAGCGCTGCTTGGCCACAGTCGCCAGGCGCTCCATCACAATTGAAACAAGCGACGCAACTGTGTCGAGCAGGTCTACGTGCTCACTTAGCAAGGTAGCTCGCTCGTCCGTTGCGTGCATCGCGAGCACGCCATAAAGCCGCCTCGATGCAATCAACGGAAAATAAACGTTCGGGATCTTCGCACTCAGATCGGCAAGCGTAGATTCGTGCGAAGCCATTGCTACTACGCCTGTATCGACCCAAGTCGGAACAGCGCCGGCGCCGGCTGTGACAACCCCATCGTCTGACCGCACCGCTATGACTGAGTCGATCTCGAGCGTATCGTGCAAAAATTCGCCTGTAATCCGTTCGACTTCGATCAGCGTGAGAGCGCCGGCAAGCTGCCGTGCCATCTCATACAGCGCATGCGCGTGCTGCGCTCTGGTATCTGCTATCGCTGCTTGGCGCCGAACGCTCGCGACGAGGTGTGCGGTGATCAGCGCGACCACGAGCATGACCGCGAACGTAAGGAGATACTGTGCGTCATCGACCGCAAAGCTGAAGCGCGGGGGAACGAAAAAGAAATCGAACAGCGCGACGCTGAGAAATGCCGACATGACACCCGGTCCATAGCCCAGTTTCATCGCAATCAGCAGCACTGTCAGCAGAAACAGCATGACGATGTTCGGCGGATCGAAGTAAGCGAGTAGCGGTGTCGCGATCGCAGTCGTTGCGGCGCACGCGGCGGCGGCAACGAGATAGCTTCTGATCGGCGCTTTGACCTTGACGTTCCGCGCACCTGTGGTCGTCGTCCCTGCTATGCCTTGTCTCGCCGTAGTCGCATTCATCGTCCTCTTTCCTTGTCGCTGCTCACGATCCGTTCATTCGGCTCTCAACCGGTAGCCGACGCCCGCCTCAGTCAGCAGCAGCTGCGGCTGCGCCGGATCGCGTTCGAGCTTGTGCCGCAAGGCGCCCATGTAGATGCGCAGATAGTGACTGTGTTCAACGTAGGAAGGGCCCCATACCTGGGTGAGCAGTTGCCGGTGCGTCAGTACTTTCCCCGCGTGCCTGACGAGGATCGTTAGCAGGCGATACTCGATCGGCGTGAGGTGCACTTCCTGGCTGTCTCGAGATACGCTGCGCGTTCCCAGGTCAACCTTCAGTCCATGAGACGTGTAGACCTGTTCGCCATCGGTCTCGCCAACACGTGCGGCGTGCCGCAGTGCGACGCGAATGCGTGCAAGCAGCTCGTCGACTCCGAAAGGTTTCGTCAGATAATCATCAGCGCCGGCGTCGAGCGCTTCGACTTTTTCCGATTCCAGATCCCGAGCTGACAGGATGATGACGGGTATCGAGGTCCACTCACGCAGCGCTTTGACGACATCGATTCCATCCATATCGGGAAGTCCGAGATCCAGAATAAGCAAATCGGGCTTGCGCGTACCGGCCATGGTAAGGCCGGACTTACCCGCCTCGGTCTCGTGGATTTCGAATCCGTGCGCCTCGAGTCCCGTGCGAAGGAAACGCCGGATCTGAGGATCGTCCTCGATAATGCCTATCACAGGATGGGTCTGGCTCATGCGACGTTTGACAGTTCCTTTTCCGGAACGACTGCTGGCGGCTTTTCAGCCGCCGGCACGGTAAAGATAAAATCCGCGCCACCGCCCGGTCGGTTCGCCGCAGTTATTTTCCCGCCATGCGCTTCGATAATGGCGCGGCAGATGGTAAGCCCAAGACCGACGCCGCTTTGCGCGCGCTCCGCTTGTCCTCGATAGAACTTGTCGAACAGCCGGTCCTCGTGGCCGGGCGGCAGCCCGGGACCGCGGTCCGATACCCACACTACGACTTCGTTTTCCTGCATCGCGGCGCCGAGCTCTATCGGCGTGCCCGGAGGCGTGTACTTGACAGCATTCTCTAGCAGATTCTCGAGCACCTGCTCGATCATGGCAGCATCCACATGCACGAGTGGTAGATTCGCGGGCACATCCAGTTTCAGCGAATGACCCGCGAGCCGGCCACGGAGCCGAGTCACGACACTGCCCGCGATTTCTTCGAGTGCACACCACTCCCGCCTCAATGCAGCGCTGCCTGCCTCGAGCCGCGCCATATCGAGCAGGTTGTTCGCGAGCTTCGTCATACGCAGCGCTTCTTCGTTGATCGTCTTGCTCAGGTCGATGCGCGCTGCGTCGGTAAGCTGCGTCGCACCGTCCATAAGGCTGCTCGATGCGCCGACGATGGATGCGAGTGGCGTACGAAAATCATGCGAGATCGCATTGAGCAGGGAATTGCGCAGGCTCTCGGTCTCCGCTTTGACTTTGGCGCTCTGCGCTTCCTTGGCGAAGCTTATGCGTTCCATCGCCTGCACGATCAGGCTGATGAACGTGTCGATGAGCCTCTGCTGTTCTGGAAGAAAGACGCGCCTCAGATTCACTGGGAGCAGTACGAGGACCCCGATGGGACCGCCGGCCCCTTTGACCGGGAAGTAAACGGCATCCGCGCCCGGCAGCGTGTCAGTCCCTTTGCCCGCGACCTGGCCGTGATCATAGACCCACTGTGCAACACTCAGGTCGCTGCCGTGAAAGGAGTAATGGATACTCTGCGCGTTGGGATACACGATCTTGCCGCCGGCATCCGGAAACAGCAGGACGCTTTGCCCTTCAAATTCCTCGCCGGCGTGCTTCACCGCAATACGAGCCACGTCGTTCTCGGTATGTGCGACACCGAGCTCGCGCGTGAAAGCGTACAACATTGCCGCGCGCCTTTCGCGGTAACCCGCGACTTTCGCCTGAGAGCGCAAGTTCGCAGCCAGATTACTGATGACTAAGCCAACCAGCAGCATGACTGCAAACGTCACGCCGTACTCGATATCGGATATCGCGAAGGAAAAGCGCGGCCGAACGAAAAAGAAATCGAACGCAAGAACCGACACGACCGAAGCGACGATCGACGGGCCGCGGCCATAGCGGGCCGCGACCACGACAATGCCGACCAGGTAGACCATGACGAGATTAGCGGCCTCAAAATAGCCGAACATGATTGCGCACACCAGCGTCGCCGCGGCGGTGATCGCGAGGCTCCAGATGTAGCCCGGGTAACGAGGCTTGGACCGATCGGCCTCCGGCCCTTGCAAGCCGAGATAGGCTCGACTGCGATTGAGCAACGTGCGCTCCGCCGTCCCGGCGAGCGGTGCGGTGCCATCGACCGCGAGCAGATAAACGTCGAGGTCATTCGCCTCGCGCACGATCGTATCGACCACTGAGCCCAGGACCCACCGGCGCCATGCGCTTCGGGTGGGCCTGCCCAGTACGATTTTCGTAACGTTCTTCTCGCGTGCATAGCGGAGGATTTCCTGCGCCATGTTCTGCGCTGACAAAGTGACTGTATTCGCGCCCAGCTCTTCGGCCAGCCGCAGATAGCCGAGCACTTGATCTCGCGCCAGTGCAGGCAGTCTCTGCAGCTTCGGCGTCTCGACATAGGCAACGATCAAGTCTGCGTGCAGAGAGGAAACCAGCCGCTTGCCCGCGCGGATCAGCTGCTCGGCGAGCGGATTAGGCCCGATGCAGACAAGCACGCGTTCGCCTGCCCGCCATACGTCGCGTATCGACTCATCCTCGCGATAGTCACGCATCTGGGCATCGACGCGCTCGGCCGTGCGGCGCAATGCGAGCTCGCGCAGCGCGATCAGATTGCCTTTGCGGAAGAAATTGTGTGCAGCGCGCTCGGCCTGCTGCTGCATGTA
>JAQGNH010000542.1 GCA_028291945.1 Betaproteobacteria bacterium | reverse complement strand
CAGGGCGATGGAAGAAGCCGTCCGCTCACGCAAGCCCACGCTCATCAATGCCGTCATCGATGAGACCGCGGGCACCGAAAGTGGTCGCATCACGAGCCTAAATCCGAGCGCCAAAAAGAAATAAGCCTCGTTTTTTGGAGATCAGAATGGAAGCACTCAAAGGGGTACGCATACTCGACATGACGCACGTGCAGGCGGGCCCAACCTGCTCGCAGCTGCTCGCGTGGTTGGGCGCGGATGTGATCAAGTTCGAGCCGCCGCAAGGCGACGCCACACGGGGCCAGCTGCGCGACGTGCCGAATGCCGATAGTCTGTATTTCACGATGCTCAACTGCAACAAGCGCTCGATCACCGTCAATATGAAGACAGCCGAAGGCAAAACAGTCTTCGTGGATCTGCTCAAGAAGTGCGACATCATTATGGAAAACTTCGGGCCGGGGGTGCTCGATCGGTTCGGCTTCACATGGGAGAAGATCCGCGAGATCAATCCGAAGATCGTGATGGGCTCGATCAAGGGATTCGGCTCGAGCGGCCCCTACGCCGAGTTCAAGGCGTACGAAAACGTCGCGCAGGCGATGGGCGGTGCGATGAGCACGACCGGCGTGCCCGACGGCCCGCCATTCGTTACCGGCGCGCAGATCGGCGATTCGGGAACCGGGCTGCATCTCGCGATCGGTCTGCTCGCGGCGCTGCACCAGGCGAACCGCACCGGTAAGGGTCAGTACGTCGAAGTCGCGATGATGGACGGCGTGATGAACCTCTGCCGCGTGAAGTTCCGTGATCACCAGCGCCTGCAGCGCGGCGAGCTCACCGAATATTCGGTGCCGACATATCAAGGTATGGGCGAAGTGCCTCGCGCTGGCAACGACTCCGGCGGAGGCCAGCTCGGGAACGCTATCCACTGCAAGCCGCACGGCGCGAACGACTGGCTATACATCGTCGTACAGGAAGCCGTGTGGGGCAAGCTTGCCGAGCGCATCGGGCCCGAAGTCGGCCTTCCCGACCTTGCGAACGATCCGCGCCTTGCGAAAATCGGCGATCGGCGCAAGAACCAGCAGCTCATGTGGACGCTCATCAACAAGTTCGCCGAGAAATACACCAAGCGCGAGCTCATGGAGATCCTCAACCCGCTCGACGTCCCGTGCGGCCCGATCATGTCGACCGAAGACCTCGCGAACGACGAGCACGTGCGAGGCCGCGATATGTGGCTCGAGCTTGATCACCCGCAGCGCGGGAAGTGGTTCAACGTTGGCATGCCGATCAAGATGTCCGATTCTCCGGCGCGCATCGAGCGTTCGCCCCTGCTTGGCGAGCATACGGACGAGGTGCTGAGAGACGTGCTTGGGTATTCGGACGAAAAACGTGCAACTTTGACGAAAGCCGGCGCGTTCTCGCTTCCGCCCAAGAAATCAGCCTGAGCGCTCGGCAGAGGTCTCAATCCACAGGCGGCGTGTGGACGGTGCAGCCACCGTGTTACGCGCCGCTTTCAGTTTGAAAGGAGAAGAGTGTGCGAATTGCCATAATAGGACAACAGGATTTCGGTAAAGGCGTGCTGGAAGCGTTCCTAAAGCGCGGCGAGGAGGTGGCAGCGGTATTTTGTGCGCCTGAGAAGCCGGGGGCCAAAGCGGATCCCCTACGCGCGGCGGCCGAGGAGCGGGGCCTCAAAGTTTTTCAATTCAAATCCCTGCGGGAGGCTGAAGCTCACGATGCCCTGAAAGGTTTGAGGGTAGATCTCGCCATCATGGCGTATGTCCTGCAATTCGCTCCTGACACTTTCACCCAGATTCCAAAGCTGGGCACCATACAGTATCACCCTTCGCTGCTGCCGAAGTACCGCGGACCGTCATCGATCAACTGGCCAATTATCCGCGGCGACTCGCGGACGGGCCTTACCATATTCCGTCCGAACGAAGGCCTGGACGAAGGACCTATCGTCCTGCAGAAGGAGTGTGAGATTGGTCCAGACGAGACCTTAGGCGACGTTTACTTCAACAAACTCTTCCCATTAGGCGTACAGGCGATGCTCGAGGCCGCGGATCTCGTTGTGGCTGGCAAGCAGAGTGAGCGTGCGCAGAATGAATCCCAGGCGAGCTATGAGGGGTGGTGCCGCGATGCGGAGGCGCGCCTCAGCTGGGCCAATCACGTGGATTTCGTATTCAATGTCATACGAGGCTGTAATCCCGCGCCGGGCGCGTGGACAACGTTGAATGGACAGAAGATTCAGATCTTCGATGCGCGCAAGCATGTATTCCGGCGCTATGCTGACGTGACCGGCAAGATCGGTGAGGTGTGCAATCTCACGCCGACGAGCTTCTCGGTGACTGCGCAAGGCGGAGCGGTCGAGGTCCTGCGTGCGCGGGGCGCCGACGGCAAGAAGCTCGCCGGCGGCGAGTTCGCTCGTTTGAATGGCTTGGCTAATGGTGTGCTGCTCGGCAGCTGACCCGTCGTCGTTAATCCGCACTATGCCAAATTGAGCACATACATTTCAGGGGCGTAACGTAGAATGGCCATCCGCTCTAACCTGATCAATCTACTACACAAATGCTTGATCGGTACCACATCGAGCACGAGCTCGAAAAGGGTGCTCGTGGCGCCGTATTTCGTGGCCGCGACAGGGAGACCGGCCGCGTGGTCGCGATCAAGCTCATTCCCGATCCGTGTTCCGATTGGATACGGACACAAGACTATTGTGAGTCACGCGAAGTAGGAGAAATCGCAGCGCATCTCGCGCATGCGCACATTCCCGCGATATACGAGACCGGGCGCACAGGCCGCCTGCGCTACGTAGTTATGGAATTCGCGGAGGGCGTCGATCTTCGCGCGCATATCAATGTGTCCACGTTGCTTCCTCTGTCGACCGTGCTTTCGATAGTTGTTAATGTCGCTGCGGCCGTCCAGCACCTGCATGACCGCGGTATTGTTCATGGCGACATTAAGCCTGCGAACATCATGTTCGATGCGCCGACCCGCTGCGTCAAATTGACAGACGTCTCAACCAGCGTCGAGAACGTCGCTGCGCTCGTCGGAACGCCTGCATATATGTCGCCGGAACAGCTGCGCAGCCTTCCCGCGTCGCCGGCGGCCGATCAGTTCTCACTCGGCATTACCTTGTATCAGCTTGCTTGTGGCCATCTGCCATTCCCTGGGCAGTCACGTCCCGCGATCGTATGCTGTATGGCCACGGAACCGCACGTTGACATCCGTGTGCACAAGCCGGGTGTGCCTGCGAAGCTCGTTACAATTCTCGATCGAATGCTTGCCAAGGAACCCCATAACCGCTATCGCAGCGTTGAGGCGTTGGAACAGGCCTTGAGGGCCGCGGAAGCTGGACTCGAATGTGCGCCCGATGCTCGGGCGAGCGTGGCCCGTCGGGTGTGTTCATCATGACGACAGCGCTCGACATGGTTGCTGCGACTCACTGCGGCCTTCGTCGCGTGCACAACGAGGACTGTATTGCTGTTGACCGAGGGGTTGGACTTGCGGTCCTCGCCGACGGCATGGGGGGCCATAAGGCAGGAGAGGTGGCCAGTCGCATCGCCGTCGAGGTAATCACGTCCGGCATCCAGGCGGCTGTCGCAGAGGCGCCGCCGCCGCGCCTCAATACCGCTGCGCAATCTCTGATTGCAGAACATGTTTCGCAGGCCAACGAGCGGATATTCGAAGCTGCGGAGGCAAATCCGGCGTATGGAGGCATGGGCACGACTGTGGTCGTCGCCCTTTGGCACGACGGTTCCGTAAGCGTCGGGCATGTAGGCGACTCGCGGATGTACCGGATGCGTGCACGAGAACTGGAGCAGCTTACCCACGATCATTCGCTCGCACAGGACCACATCGATAGAGGATTATTGTCGCCTGACGAGGCTCGTACCGCACCAATAAGAAATGTGCTGACGCGTACCGTTGGGAACGCCTCGGAGGTGACAGCAGACCTCAAGACCTTCGAGGTCGCAGTGGACGACGTGTATCTGCTGTGCTCGGATGGGCTCACCGATATGCTGACCGACGCGCAGATTAGCGAGGCCTTGATTTCATTTGGCGCACAGATTCAGCACGCGGCAGAAGAGTTGATAAAGCAGGCTAATCATCACGGGGGCGTGGACAACATCTCGGTGATCCTCGTTCGAGTCATGAACGGCACGCGGCGAGGCGTTGCGCCGTGAAGAAGAATCTGGCGCGCATCTCATTGGGCATTGTCGTAGTGCTCCTTCTTTTGACGCACGTGGCTGACCGTCTGCGCGTCCCATTCGTCGACAGTCTCGAAGCGATCATCTATGACGCGCGGCTGAAACTGACGATGCCGCGCACCCAAGACAGTCGTATAGTCATTCTCGATATCAATGAAAAGAGTCTGCTGGAGCGTGAACGTGGCGGCGAAGGTCGCTGGCCTTGGCCTCGGGACAGACTCGCCTTGCTGCTCGAAAAGCTCTTCAGTCGCTACCAAGTCGCGGTTGTCGGCTTCGACGTTGTTTTCTCTGAAAGAGACGAGTCTTCCGGGATACGGGTTCTCGAACGACTGGACGAACAGGAGTTAAACGGCGTTCCGGAGTTCCGCACTGCACTTCACCAGATCAAGCCACAGCTCGATTACGACGCTATCTTCGCTCAGCGCATGAAAGGGCGGGCGGTGGTCCTGGGCTATTCATTTATCGAGGAACGGGCCAAGAAAGGCATGCTGCCTCGGCCGGTACTTACGCCCGCGGGATTTAGTGGTGAGCGTCCCCGTGTTGTGAGTTTTTCCGGATATACGGGCAATATCTCGGTGCTTCAAGACAACGCTGCATCGGCAGGTCACTTTAACCCGTTAACGGACAACGATGGCGTCACGCGCCGCGTGCCGATGTTGGTGGAATATGGTGGGGACTATTACGAGCCATTATCGTTAGCGATGATCAGGCTGATGTATGGCTCACCGCCGGTGAAACCGATCCTGGCGGATCAGGACTTTTCGCTGGGTTACGGTGGAGTGCAGGAACTGCGTACAGGGTCGTATCGGATCCCAGTCGATGCAGACGGAGCCGTGCTGGTGCCGTATCGAGGTCCCCGAGCTAGCTTTGCGTATTACCCACTCGTAGATGTGCTGAACGAACGCCTGGATGTGTCGCGGCTGAAGGGCAAAATCGTTCTGATCGGTGCGACGGCTCCTGGTATGTTGGATTTGCGTGCCACGCCTGTGGATCCCGTTTTTCCTGGCGTGGAAATACACGCGAATCTCATAGCGGGGATGATCGACAAGAACATCAAGCATAAGCCGCCCTATGCAACGGGTGCCGAGTTCACCATGGTGCTGTTACTGGGGTTGGCTTTGGCCCTGTTGCTCCCCATGCTGAATCCGCAGCGCGCGATGCTCGTGACACTCAGCGCGCTTGTACTTGCACTCGGCATCAATCTTTCACTGTTCCAGTACGTCAACATTGTCTTGCCTTTGGCGTCAGTGCTGGCGACGATCGTGCTGCTATTCACGTTGAATATGGCTTATGGCTTTTTTGTAGAGGCACACGGGAAGCGACAGATCACTGGCCTGTTCGGCCAGTACGTGCCACCTGAGCTGGTGGATGAAATGGCGAGAGATCCGCGGAGTTTCTCCATGCAGGGAGAATCGCGCGACATGACTGTGCTATTCGCCGATATGCGGGGCTTTACGACGATTGCTGAAGATCTTGACGCAAAGGTGTTGTCGCAGCTCATGAACGACTTTTTAACGCCGCTTAGCGAGGTGATTTACAAGCACCGAGGAACGATCGACAAATACATGGGCGACTGCATCATGGCTTTCTGGGGCGCGCCAATCGGCGATCCCGATCACGCCCGCAATGCAGTGCTCGCGGCCTTGGATATGCAGCGTACGTTGAAGGGCTTGCAAACTGAATTCAGCGACAAACGGTGGCCAGAGATCCGTATCGGTGTCGGCTTGAACAGCGGCCGTATGAGTGTGGGAAATATGGGATCCCGGGTGCGTCTGGCCTATACCGTCATGGGCGATGCCGTGAACCTTGCCTCACGTCTAGAAGGCATCACAAGGGAATATGGGGCCGACATCGTCGTGAGCGAGGGCACGAAAACAGCGGTCTCTGACGTAGTGTTCCGTGAAATTGATCGAGTGCGAGTCAAGGGCAAAGACGCAGCGGTCACTATCTATGAACCCATCGGTTTAACACACGAAGTGTCGCGTGAGACACTCGATCAGGTGCATCTTTTCCACGCTGCTCTGGCGCTGTACCGCACACAGGAGTGGAACATGGCTGAGCAAAGGATTCGTCAGCTCAAGGAGATCGCCCCGACTAATCGACTCCACGATGTCTTTCTGGAGCGCATCGCCTTCCTGCGCCTGAACCCGCCCGGCCCTGCGTGGGACGGCACGTTTACCTTCCAAAGCAAATAAAAATGAAGCTGACCATACTCGGATGCAGCGGAGGGATCGGTGGTGACTTGCGGACAACTGCCATGCTGCTCGATGACGACGTATTGATCGATGCAGGTACCGGCGTGGGCGATCTTTCCGTAAGCGAGCTCACCAAGATAGACCATATTTTTGTGACCCATTCGCATATGGATCACGTCACGTCCATCCCGTTTCTGATTGACACGGTCGGTTGGATGCGGCGGAAACCGATCACGGTCTATGCTACAGGTGAAACCCGTGCGATCCTGCACGAGCACCTATTTAATTGGAAGCTGTGGCCCGACTTCGCGCAAATTCCAAACGCAGACACTCCTGTGTTGCGCTTTCAGACAATCGAAGAGGGTATTCCTGTCGCACTTAATGGCCGGGTGATAACAGCTTTACCTGCGAACCATGTCGTGCCCGCGGTCGGCTATCAGCTCGACTCGGGCAAGGCGAGCCTTGTGTTTACAGGCGACACCACAACGAATGACGCCCTATGGGAACGAGTAAACACAATCGGCAACTTGCGTTATTTGATAATTGAAACGGCTCTGTCAGATCGTGAACGTGCACTGGCGGTCGCTTCGAAGCATCTGTGCCCAAGTCTGCTCGCTGATGAGCTCGCTAAGCTCACCTTATTTCCAGACATTTATATAACTCATCTGAAGCCGCGCGAGGCGGACCTGATCATGGAGGAAGTCGGCCAGCGTGTTGCGGAACGTCACCCCAAGATGCTGAAAAACAAGCAGGTATTCGAATTGTGAACCTTAGCACTCATAGCGCTGGCCACTGCACCCACGTGACCGCATGGAGTCGGTCATGATCAGTGTCGTCCCCAAAACGGCGGTCGGCGAGGACAACCTCGCGCAAAAACTGTCGTTCCAACAGAAGCTACAGGCGCTAAACACCAAGGTACATGCGACGACCAACATCGACGAGATCATGGTCGAAGTGTCTCAGGAGCTATGTGATCTTTTTGAAGCTGACCGGCTCACCGTATACATCATCAGTGAAGATAAAGGATCGGTTGTATCGAAGGTAAAAACGGGCCTGCATTCCTTCAAGGACATCAAGCTCCCGATCAATGAGCAATCGATAGCAGGCTTCGTAGCACTGCACAAACGCGTCCTCAACATAAGGGACGTTTACGATGAGGCCGAGCTGAAGTCGTACAGTCCGCAGCTTCGTTTCCTTAAAGCAGTCGATGTGAAAACCGGTTATCGCACGCGTCAGATGCTCGTCGCGCCGGTACTCGATGCAAGAACCCGCGATCTCGTCGGTGTAGTGCAGATTATCAACTGCCGTAACAGTCGGCCTTTCGTGCCAATGATGGACGAAGGTGTCGTGCAGCTCGCAGATACCCTCGCGGTTGCATTCCAGCAGCGACAGCGGCCTGCCACGATGCAGTTGCGCAGCAAATACGAAGCGCTTATCGCCAACGCGGTCCTCTCATCCGACGAGCTCGAGCTCGCTCAACGATCGGCACGCCGCAAAAACTTGGAGCTCGAAAGCGTCCTCATAGACGAGTTTCAAGTGAAGCCGCCGGAGCTCGGCAACGCGCTGTCCGTGTATTTTGGCGTTCCGTACGAGCCCTTCCGGCCAGATCGAATCAGGCCGTCGGACCTGCTCAGGAACATGAGCCGGGAGTTCTGCGAAACGAACCAGTGGTTGCCGCTGGGAGAAGAGCGCGAAGGTCTGTTGATCATGACTGTGGATCCGGAACAGACCAGAGCGTCCCGGATGGTGATCAATGTCTATCCTAAGCACAAGATTCTTTACACCGTAACAACCAGTCAGGAGTTTGCAGCAAGCCTCGAGCACATGTTCGGGGGCGGCGGGCTGATGGAAGACAATCTTGGCGATATCGGCGATCTGCTCGGCACTCTGGATGACGAGGACGGCGAATCGGTTGGCGCGGAGGATATCGCCTCTGCTGCGAGCGATAACGAGCTCGTCAAGCTGGTCAACAAGATCATCATCGACGCCTACAAACAGGGTGCATCCGATATTCACATCGAGCCTTATCCCGGTAAGGCCAAGACGGAAGTTCGATTCCGCCGTGACGGGTCCCTCGTGCCTTACATCTCGATACCCGGCAGCTACCGCAACGCTCTAGCAGCACGTATCAAGATCATGTGTGACCTGGATATATCTGAGCGCCGCAAGCCGCAGGACGGCAAGATCAAGTTCAAGAAGTACGGTCCGCTCGACATCGAGCTTCGCGTCGCGACTATCCCGACAGCCGGCGGCGTCGAAGACATCGTCATGAGGATACTCGCGGGTGGCGAACCCATCCCCCTCGACAAACTGGGTCTTTCGAGCCGAAATCTCGCTCTGTGTAAGGGCGCCATCGAGAAGCCGTATGGCCTGTTCTTTGTATGCGGGCCCACTGGTTCCGGTAAAACTACAACGCTGCATTCGGTGCTGGGTTTTCTGAATACGGCCGACACGAAGATCTGGACCGCTGAAGATCCCGTTGAGATTACGCAGAAAGGGCTTCGACAGGTACAGGTGAATCGCAAAGCCGGTCTGGACTTTTCCATAGTCATGAAAGCATTCCTGCGCGCAGATCCCGACATAATCATGGTCGGCGAGATGCGGGACAAAGAGACCGTCTCTACCGGCATTGAAGCGTCACTTACCGGCCACTTGGTCTTCGCTACCCTTCACACCAACAGCGCGCCCGAATCGATCGTTCGTTTGCTCGACATGGGGATGGATCCATTTAACTTCGCCGATGCTCTTCTGGGTATTCTTGCTCAACGTCTGGCGAAGCGACTCTGTAAATGTAAGGGTTCGCGTGTTGCGACCACTGAAGAAATCGACCTACTCGTCGAGGAGTACATACAGGAGCTGCTGAATACCGAGGTTTGGAAAAAGGACGCAGCTGGCGAGAGGAAAAAGTTACGCGCGTCGTGGATCAAGGAATTCGGCAATAAGGAAGGCGGGATCACGATCTATTCCCCGCAAGGGTGCGACGTCTGCGCCGGCACCGGCTACAAGGGACGCGTGGGTCTGCATGAATTGCTGATCGGCACGGACCGCGTCAAGACCGATATACAGGAGCACGCGCGCGTTTCAAAGATGCTCGCGACAGCCTTGGAGGACGGCATGCGCACCTTGAAGCAGGACGGGATCGAGAAGGTCTTGCAAGGTGTGACAGACATGCAACAAGTACGCGCTGTGTGTATCAAATAAACACCATGAATATGGACGACGAACTGGCTGCGCTGTCCGATTCCGGCGATCTGCTCGAGCGCCTGGATCAGCTCGTGGAGATTGGCGTGGCGTTATCCAGCGAGAGAGATATCGATAAGCTGCTCGAATCGATACTCGTCGCGGCGAAATCCATTACCAACGCGGATGGCGGCACGTTGTACCGGATGCAGGACGGGCGCTCTTTAAAGTTTGAAATTGTCCGTAATGACACGCTCGGCGTCGCTATGGGGGGCACCAGCGGCATGCCGATCCCGTTCTACCCCGTCAGCCTGTATGACGCACAAGACAATCCTGTACATTCCATGGTGGCGGCTTACGCGGTTCACCATGATTGCTCGGTCAATATCGCTGACGCTTACACCGAAAAAGGCTTTGACTTCTCCGGCACGAAGCGCTTCGATGAGAAAACAGGCTACCGTTCAAAGTCTTTTCTAACAATTCCAATCAAGAATCACGAAAATGAAATAATCGGTGTTCTGCAGCTGATTAATGCGAAGCATAGAGCGACAGGCGCTGTACGACCATTTTCGGACGCCGATCAGAGACTCGCCGAGTCACTGGCCTCGCAAGCGGCGATAGCGCTAACGAACCGGTTGCTGATCAACCACCTCGAAAACCTGTTCGAATCGTTTATCAAAGTCATCAACGCTGCGATCGACGATAAATCTCCGTATACCGGCGGGCACTGCGAGCGCGTCCCCGCGCTTACCATGATGCTGGCCGAAGCAGTGAATCGATGCGACACGGGACCGTTGCGGGACTTCAACATGACGGATCGCGATCGCTACGAGCTCAAGATCGCGGGCCTGCTGCACGATTGTGGCAAGGTCACCACACCAGTACATGTGGTAGACAAAGCGACAAAGCTGCAGACTATTTTTGACCGCATCGAGCTCATCGACACACGCTTCGAGGTCGTCAAGCGCGATTCACAACTAGCGTTGGGTGTCGACAGTTCAGTGGTGAAACAGCGGCTGCTGGAAATCGAGGACGACCGCAAATTCTTGCGACACGCAAACATAGGCGTCGAAGCCATGAAAGACGCAGACATAGCACGGGTGAAGGACATAGCATGCAAGTACCGTTGGCGCGATTTTTCAGGAATGGAAAGAAACTTTCTTTCCGAAGAGGAGATCACGAACCTGACCATACGGGCTGGTACGCTAACTAAGGACGAGCGCCAGATCATCAATCATCACATCGATGTGACCATTCAGATGCTGGAAGCGCTGCCCTGGCCGAAACATCTGAGTAACGTCGTAGAGTATGCCGGTGGCCATCATGAACGCATGGACGGCAAGGGCTATCCGAGAGGTCTGACTCGAGAGCAGATGTCAGTACAGGCGAGATGCATGGGCATAGCGGACATTTTTGAGGCACTCACCGCACGTGACCGCCCGTACAAAAAAGGAAAGACGCTCAGCGAGGCTTTGACCATTCTGGGGAAATTCAAGCTGAACGGCCATATTGACCCCGACCTTTTCGACGTTTTTATGTGGGAAAAGGTTTACGAGAAGTATGCATGCGAATTTATGCCTCCCGATCAGATCGATGCGGTGGATCCGGGAAGCATACCTGGCTACGTCCCTCCCCCTAGTCCGTAAGGACGGGCGCCATTTGCGTAGGCATATTGCGCCGCCGTGGTGATGACTACGACAGCGCCATCATAAGTATCCATATCGCGCCAACACCGCCTGCTTATAGGCCGTGTAACGCTCGTCATCTTTGCGCTGTGTAACGGACCACACCAATCCGTCGTCCTTGCAAAGAGTGTCACAGAATTTCTGCACTGGAAGGTCAGTGATCTCATGTGCCAGAGATTCGTGCCTATACACCGTCGCATAGAGCCCAATTTGATCTAGATAGGTTCGTGCTCGCCCGGTAATCAGATTCTCCATTACAAATGCGCTGAAGTCCGTGAGAAAGCGAAGGCTTGCCACTGATCGACGGAAAGCCGTGAAGCCCGCAAGATACTGGTGCCATACCGGTTCGTCAGGTGCGCGCACGACACCGATCTGAATCTGCGAGGGCAAAGCTGCACTGAGCTCTGCTCGAAGAAGGCTGTCAGCGTCCAGCATCACGACTCGGTTATCGCATTGCTGGACAATCCGGTACAGGCGCGAAAATCTTGCGCAGGCGCAATAGACGGCTTTGCCGCCGTAGCGTTCGAAGTCCAGATATTCCCAGCTGAATGTAAGAGGGAGCGGCGACAGCGTTTTTTCTAATCGGCGAATAGCCTTCCAGACATCATTTCGGGGGTTAAAGAGGTGTAGATGTATCGTGGCAGCACTGTCGTGTTCTCGTATGGAGCACGCGAGGGCGATGGCGTGCGTCATGAAATAATCGGTATCGCAGCATATCAAGTACACCAGGCTGCCTCGGGCGAAGCTCGGACGTATGTTTCCCATGCATTGTGGTAACTGACCAGACTCGCTTTCACCTCGTACACCCGTAAAGGCCGACCAATCGAAAACCGGGTCGAGCTCTCCGAAGGAATAACGCAGGCCGAGTTGACTCGAGACCAGGCAGAGATCGGTAGACCCGGGAAATACTTCTGCCGTCAAGCGTCGAGCTGCCGTCGCCGAGGCAAGCGCCGGCTTCCACTCACGATTCAATGTATAGAGCAAGGCCAGCAGGGCATGAGCGTAACTAAGAGCTGGGTTCGCCTTAACGGCACGCTCGGTGAGGTAAATGGCTTGGCGTACTTGCCTGCGCCCAACGAGCAATCCTGCCCAGTTCAGGAGATGAGTCGCAGTTTCCCGTCGTAGCGTGCCGCCCGTTGCAATTTCCCTAGCGTCATGTGGCACGGGCGGCAGTGTCACCCGCTTCGACTGCTGCAGCCAATCCGGGTGCGCGCGCTTCCAAGGTGCACCTGCCTCGTTCACTCCTGCGTTTTCAGCCGCCAGCTCTGGAAAAGCGCGTTCATACAGGCTCAATGCCTCCTGTTCGCGCTGCCCTAACAGCATCGCGTCAGCCAATGCTGCGATATAGGCCGGATTATGGGGCGCCTCGCTAAGTGCATGGGTAAACCAGCGTGCTCCTAGCTCTGGCGCGCCTCCTATACAAGTCAGCAGCCCGAGGACATAGGAGGCCTCCGCATAGGCAGGATAGATCTTCAGCGCTGCTTCACACGCCGTGCACGCGGCCGCATAGTCGCCCGCGTGGTAGCGATCCAGCGTTTCGCGAAGTTTTTTAGTTGCAGCCCATAGCCAGACTGGACGAAACGCGGCTTTGGCCCAGCGCGGAAGCCGCGGTGGAACTGCCCCCTTCACACTGACACCGGCACTGGGCCTATCTTGGGTGAAGGAACCTGAAACTGCCCCAGGCTAAGTTTTCCGAGTCAAATACACGACGAGACCCTCAGTGGCGGTTTCAATGAACTTTTTGCTGTAGCCGAGCTCTTCGAGCTCCCAGCGGAAGCTGTTGCCCAAACGCGCTTTCTTGTACACGCCAAGCTTGTGCTCGTTTTTGAATACCGCCGCTTTATTGCACACTTCTTCGAGTATACGAGTGAGCCGTTTTTCGGAGAGCGTTCGTTCGCCGCCCTTGTCGAGGGCCGGTGGATATTGCTTGGCGACGTCGTCGGCCAAGCTCTTTGCAAAACGGTCGACTTCCTTGCCTGAGACGGAGCCGAACAAGCCCATGCTTCTCCCTTTGCTCGTGGTTCGCGTTTATCTTAAAGGCTTAACGGTCGCCGCCAGGTTCACGTGCGCGTAAATACCTTGCATATTCGCGAACACTTAGTCGCGAGACTCCGAGACGGGACACGAAGTGATTCCTGCATTGTGACCCAGCCCTGAGACCATGAGAGCCAACAAATGTCTCTGCGGAGATTGGATTTTTGTCATGGTCTTCACGTCTTCCATTATCATTCGAACGGCGCTCGACTTTCAATAGGCGCGACAAAAGAGGGGGCACCATCCTGCCGGGTTTGCTGGCTGCGCTATTGCGTGAGCCTTGGAGAAGCTGGCGCAGTAGCCGTGTACGCGCGCTGCTCGAGGACGCGCAGGCCGCCCTTGCGCGTGGAGAACCAGAACTTGCGCGGCGCTCCTGCAACGACGCAATCGCAGACGATCCACGAAACGTCGTCGGTCACTACTTGCTAGGCTCTATAGACGCACAGGCAGGGCTCTATGAAGCCGCGAGAAAGCGTTTAGAGCACTGTGTCGCGCTCGGGGCGCGCTTTCCTGAAGTCTATATTCACCTTGGCAATGTATACCGTCTGAGAGGCGATCTCGGGCGTGCGGCGCAGACCTACCGCAAAGCAGTCGACATCGACCCGCTCAATGCCTTGGGCCACTACAACCTTGCGCTGATTGCCAAGCAGGAAGGCACCGCCGCGGAGGTACTGGAACACCTGGAATATGCTCAAACGGCGCCTGAAACAAAAGGCGAAGTCATTCGGTTACGTACCAAAACACTGATCGAGCTCGGCCGGTACGACGAAGCGGTCCAATCGGCATGCAGGGCAGTCGAACAGGATGCATCGTCCCATGACGCCTGGATTGCTCTAGGATTCGCATATCAGAAGGTCCATGAGCCACATGAAGCACTGAAATGTTACGAGCGTGCATTGGCGATTCGCGGCGGTGAGGGAGAATTCTTCAATAATTACGGGATCGTTCTGCAAGATCTTGGTCGTGTGCAGGAATCAATCGACAGCTATGAAGCGGCCCTGAAAATAAATCCTGCCGACTCTCTTGCACGCTTTCACAAATCGCTCATAAATCTGCTTATTGGAAACTACGCCATCGCTTGGCCGGATTACGAGACGCGCCTTCTCAGCCTCGAGTACCCTGCACGCCCGACACGCTATGCGCGCTGGCACGGCGAAAGCCTGCAAAACAAAACCATCGTGGCATACGGCGAGCAGGGACTGGGCGATGAAATCATGTTTGCGTCGTGTCTTCCCGAGCTGATAGATGCCGCTGGGCATTGCATGATCGAATGCTCCCCAAAGTTGCGGGCGCTGTTCTCGCGGTCATTTTCGGACGCCACTGTGTATCAATCGGGGCCAGAAAGGCCAGTGCCCGCGGAAATTCAGGAGCGAGGCGTCGACTTCGAGGTGCCGCTCGGCAGTCTTCCGCTCCATTATCGTCGGTCGGGCAGCGCTTTTCCGCACCATGACGGATACCTGAGAGCTGATCCTGTTCGCGTCGAAGCGTGGCGCGCGAAGGTACAAGATTTAGGGTCCGGTCTGAAAGTAGGTCTGTCGTGGAGGGGGGGAACGTACAAAACCCGTAATCCGATTCGTTCGATTGGGCTTGAGCGCTGGATGCCGGTCCTGAGGATTCCAAACATGCATTTCGTCAGCGTGCAATACACGGCTGACGCACCAGCTGACATCGCGATGCTAACGGCAAGCCACGGCATCAACATTACGCATTGGCAGGACGCGATCGACGATTACGATGAGACGGCAGCTCTCGTTTGTGCCTTAGACCTGGTCCTCACGGTTTGCACGTCTGTCGTGCACCTGGCCGGAGCACTCGGACAGGCAGTGTGGGTGGCGGCTCCATTCGTGCCTGAGTGGCGTTATGGGCTGGAGGGCGAGAGCATGGCCTGGTATCCTTCCGCGCGCTTGTTCAGGCAATCCGAACACGGCGGTTGGGAGGACGTGATCAGGCGTATGTCAGAACACTTGTCGCAGTATCAGATCGAGTCCGCTACGGCATGCTAAAGCAGGTGCTTCGGCAGCTTCTGCCACAGCAGCCTCGTACTTCGGCGGGCTCGCTTGATAGCGCCATGGGACTTCTGAATGAAGGGCGTTTCGAAGAAGCGGAGTTGGTTTTCCGACGGCTGTCGATTTTAAGCCCAGACGACGCGGATTTACGTCACTTGCTCGGTTACGTGCAATCTCGCCGCCGTCAATTTCCAGCCGCAGAAAGTAGCCTGCAACAGGCAATCGAGCTTGCTCCCGATCGAGCGGACATCCATTTTACGCTTGGCAGAACCCGGATAGCATACCGGGCTTTTCACGCTGCCGCTGAGGCCCTCAATCGCGCGGTCGAACTCGCGCCGACATGGGCTCCGGCGTGGATTACTCTGGGGGATGCGCTCGCCGCGATAGATAGCGTCGATCAAGCCGAAGATGCTTTTCTTAAAGGACTCGAGCTGGCGCCGGCCATTTCCGAAGCCCATTACAACTACGGCAATTTGCTGCTCAGATTGGGTCGTGTCGAAGACGCGATACGGTCGTACGAGAAAGCGCTGCACCACAAGCCTGACTTCCAAAAGGCGAACAACAACTTGGTGTATGCGTTGAATCTCTCCGATACGTATACCCCGGAACGTGTGTTCGAATCTCACGTGGAGTGGGCGCAGCGTTATGCGGAGCCACTTACGAGGCAAGCTGCGCCGCATCCACGACCATCCAAAGCAGTGAGGCCTCTGCGTGTTGGCTATGTCTCGGCAAACTTTAGAGACCATGCAGTCACCTATTTTTTTGAACCCGTACTAAAGCGGCACGACTTCGCGAGATTCTGCATCTACTGCTACTCTGATGTGCGAGTGCCTGACGCTAGAACGGACAGGCTTCGGCGGATGGCGAGCGTATGGCGGAAAACCGCTCACCTGTCTGACGAGGAGCTGGCGCGACTCGTTCGTGCTGATGGGATCGATATTCTGGTCGATCTCACGGGCCATACTGAACACGATCGCCTGACAGTTTTTGCGCGCAAAGCAGCCCCCATACAGGTCACCTGGAACGGCTACGCGAATACATCTGGAATGACGGCTATGGACTACCGCATCACTGATGCGTATGCCGATCCGCCTGGAATGACTGAGGGTCTTCATACGGAGAAGTTGTTACGCATGCCTGAGATCTACATGCCGTTTGAAATCCCCGAGGACGATGTAGACGAAGGACCAAGCCCTTGTGTCGACCGCGGCCACGTGACGTTTGGCTCTTTTAATGCGATATCCAAGGTCACGCCAAGGATGATCGAGCTTTGGTCGCGCATTTTGCGCAGAGTTCCGTCATCCCGTCTCCTAATGTTGACGGTGCCGGAGGGGAGAACGAGGTCGCGCCTGCGAATGCATTTCGCAGAATGCGGCGTCAATGCAGATCGCGTCGAAATGCGCGGGCGCTGCAAGCAGCGAGAGTTCATGGCTGCACACCACGATGCGGACATCGCTTTGGACTGCTATCCATTCCATGGGACAACGACGACGGCTCATACGCTTTGGATGGGAATGCCTTTAATCACACTCGCCGGGCGTACCCACGTCGCACGTGTGGGTGTGACAATGCTTGCGAACGTTGGCTTGTCGGAGCTCGTTGCTTCCAACGAAGATGAGTACATCGAGTTGGCTGTGAAACTCGCGTCCGATCCCGTGTGGTTGAAAGGCCTGCGTCAAAGCCTGCGGGCGCGCATGCTGAGATCACCCAATATGGACGGCGCACGCTTTACACGTTTTCTGGAGCAGTCCTACGAGAGCATATGGAATGACTACCGAACCATCGCCCTCAGCAAGTAATCCCGGTGCTGCAGCGGCGGGCGCTACGTCGCCGGTACCGGTTTTTATCGGGTTCGACGAGCGGGAAACGGTTGCATTCAGCGTGTTGGCGCATAGCATACACGCGCGTGCTTCACTGCCGGTGCAGATAACTCCTCTGATGCTCTCTCAATTGCGCGACGTTTATTCCCGTGAACGTCATCCATTGCAGTCGACCGATTTCTCCTTCTCCCGCTTTTTGACGCCTTATCTCTCAAGGTATTCCGGCTGGTCGGTGTTCATGGACTGTGACATGCTCATGCGCGATGACATAGCCAAACTATGGCAGCTCAGAGATGAGCGCTACGCAGTGATGGTCGTCAAGCACGAGCACGTGCCCCGAGAGACCGTTAAGTTCCTGGGTGAGTCCCAGACCAAGTACGAGAAGAAGAACTGGTCGAGCGTCATGCTTTTCAACAACGGCCGCTGCACTCATCTCACGCCCGAGTATGTCAACAAGGCTTCGGGCCTGGAGTTGCATCAGTTCAAATGGCTGCAGAACGATGAGCTGATCGGAGCGCTGCCGCAGCGTTGGAACCACCTGGTAGGCTACAACGCACCGAGCCCGGACGCGTCCCTCGTGCACTACACGTTGGGCGGTCCCTATTTCGAAGCGTACGAGCATTGCGAATTTGCCAAAGAATGGCACCTAGAGAAGGGCGCCATGCTCTACGCGACTGGCGCCAAGCCGTAGCGGCGACTCAGGAGTCATGAATCCGATGCTTAAGGCTCTGAAAAAAAAACTGGGCCTGCGACGCGTACACCCGATCGAAGCTCCGGACACGAAGGTGCTCGGTGACCCGGCATCAGATGAGCGAACGGCAGAGTGCCACTTCCATACCGGGGTCGATTTACGCAATGCGGGCCGGCTGGGCGAAGCGCTGGCCTCGTTTGAACGCGCTGTGGAGATTCGCGCGGATTATGCGGCCGCTCACCTGTATCAAGGTGAATTGCTGGTCGAAATGGGAAGGAACGAGGACGCCGCTGATTGTTTTGCGCTCGCGTTGGCGCACGACGAGCATCTCGCCGGCGCCTGGATCGGCTATGGAAAGCTGCTGAGACGCGCTGGACGTTTAGAAGAGGCCATTGTTCATCTGAAGCGTGCCATGACGCTGTCGGCTGATGCATCGGATGCTTGGGTCGAGCTCGGACTTGCCTCAAATGCATTGGGTCAGACTGAAGCCGCCGCGCTCGCCTACGAAAGTGCTATACGAGCGGCCCCAGATCGACCTGCCGGACATATAAATTTGGGGCTGCTGTACCTGTCACAATTCGGTGACGCCTGCCGCGCCGAGGCGCTGTTCCGTCGGGCGATCGAGCTTGCGCCAGACCGTATCGAACCTCACGCGAATTTGGGGCTCGCGCTGCATGAGCAGGGTCGATCGCAAGAATGTTTGTCGCATTACGACCAATTGATAGAGGCTCATCCAGAGTGCAACGAGTATCGGTGGCACCGAGGGTGTGTGAGGCTCAGTATCGGGGACTTCGAGCGAGGATGGCTCGACCACGAAGCACGCAAGCTGAGGCTCGGCAGATGGCGCCGCCCTTTACCGTTTCCGGAGTGGGACGGTAGTTCAGAAATGGCGGGCAAGCTACTCATTTATGCCGAGCAAGGTCTTGGTGACGAAGTCATGTTCGCGTCGTGTTTGCCCGAGGTCTTGCAGATCTCTCAGCAAGTTGTCATCGAGTGCGATACACGGCTGGCGTCTTTATTTCAAAGGTCTTTTCCTAACGCGCAAGTTCACGGCGTCGATCGCGCCGTTGATGATTTGTCCTGGCTCGCTGAACACGCGGACATTACCGCGCAATGTGCTATCGGCTCCCTCCCGCAGTATTTTCGTCGCTCCTCTAAGGCGTTCGAAGGATGCGGACCTTACCTCGTGGCGGATCCGCATTTGATTGATCGCTGGCGTGAAACGCTTCTTTCGGCAGGCGAGGGACTCAAAGTGGGCATCGCTTGGCGTGGAGGCACGTATAAGACTCGTCGCGAATTGCGTTCTACGGCATTAAGCCAATGGCAGCCTATCCTTTCAGAAGGAGGAGTGCAGTTTTTCGCCCTGCAGGCGGCGTCCCGCGAGGAGTTACAAGAATTACGGATGAGCGGCGTCTCGGTTCATGAACTGCCTGATATGGCCAAAGACTTCGATGAACTCGCAGCGTTGATAGCTTGTCTCGACCTGATTATTACAGTGCAGGGCACAACGGCTCATCTTGCGGGCGCACAGGGCCGTCCAGTATGGATACTGCTCAATTACAGCTCCGAGTGGCGCTATATGAATGCCGGGGAACGCATGCCCTGGTATCCATCGGCTAAGCTTTTTCGGCAACCGACGCCCGGTGCGTGGGATGTGATTTTCCACGCCGCTGGTCACGAACTAAATGCGCTTGCGAGCGATACACGTGTTTGCCACTTGCCAAGATGATCCCGGCGCTCGTTCGACGTCTCTTTTCTTCAGGCAATAAGCACCCCATACAGGCGACGAAACCGGTTCAGGCGCTGGATGCGCTGGCCTTGGTCGCACCAGCATCAGACTTGCTGCGGCAGGGCCGGCCTGATGACGCGATTACGGCCTTGGAGTCGTTGCTTCAGCAATATCACGATCTCGCCGAAGCCCATCTATTAATGGGGACCATTCTTCACGGTCGGCAGCAATTCGAGGACGCGCAGGATAGCTACGCGCTCGCGCAATGCTTCAAGCCAGACTCGTGGGCCGCGTATTTTCAAATAGGTCTACTCGCGCTGGACCGCGGACAGCCGAGTGAGGGCGCCGCAGCACTCAGCAAAGCGCTGGAGCTAGGCGCTGAGGACGCGCGGGTACACAGTGCTTTGGGGCGCGCTTACCTGGAAAAAGGACAGCTACACGACGCCATTAAGCAATTCCAAGAAGCTATATCCCTCCAGCCCAGTTTCGTAGAAGCGCACAGCAATCTTGGTTATGCGCTATTCCATCACATGGAGGAGTTCGAGGCAGGTGCGAAGCATATCCAACATGCACTTCAGCTCGACCCTTCCTCGATCGCCGCTCAATGTAACTTGTGCATGCTGCTCCAGCATCAAGGCAGAGTCGACGAGGCGCTTGCGCTGTGCAACGAGTTGTTGCTCAGACAGCCGGACTTACATGAGGCACACGTGAACCGTGCGTCGATACTGTTGAGTAAAGGAGAGTTCGCTGCGGGATGGCGCGACTATGAGGCGCGCAGGAAATGGCCTTCATACTTCCAAAGCGAACTGTTGCCTTGGCCACAGTGGGACGGATCGAGCTTGGCAGGCAGGAGAATTTTTGTTTATGCAGAACAAGGATTGGGCGACGAAATCATGTTCTCTTCCTGTGTACCCCAGTTACTCACCAGCGCGAGATCGTGCGTACTTGAGTGTCATCCGAAACTAGTGCCTATTTTTCGCCGATCGTTTCCAACTGTTACAGTTGTTCGTAAAGCCGAGTGGCAAGAAGCTGACTTGCGCGCGGATCCACCGGACTGCAAAGTCGCCCTCGGCAGCCTGCCACGGTTCATGCGCAACGCCTCAGATGAGTTTCCGGACCATCGTGGTTATCTACAGGCAAACGTACATCGGGTCCAGTACTGGCGGCGTCAGCTGGACGCGCTTCCGGGGCGGCTGAAGGTGGGTATTTCCTGGCGCGGTGGAGCAGCCACGACGCGGCGCAGTGTGAGATCAATACTACTGTGTTTGTGGGCACCAATTCTCCGTGTACCTAACGTAGATTTCATTAATCTGCAGTACTCGGACTGTGCTCAGGAGCTCGCCGACTTGCGTGAAGACGGTGGCGTTGAGCTGCACCGCTGGCCGAGCGCAATCAATGACTACGATGAGACGGCCGCTCTTGTAAGCGCGCTCGATCTCGTCATATCAGTACAGACCGCAATCGTTCATTTGACGGGCGCATTGGGCAAGCCCGTTTGGGCGCTCATTCCGTCAGTTCCAGAGTGGAGATATGGCGCTGCCGGCCCCGTGATGCCTTGGTATCCCACAGCTCGACTGTTCAGGCAATCGGTGCGAGGCGCATGGGAGCCGCTGATTACCGCCGTGCGTGATGAGCTCGATGCGCTGGCGCGGCAGACAGTCGCCCTCAACCGGAGCGCGATCGAGCGCTGACGAGATTTGTCACATTGTGACGCTGGCGACGTCTACTTGCTGCGTACGCTGCGTAGCTACCATCGACCTCGACGGTATGTGGAATCGTCCCTTATAAGCGGGCTGTGCGGTAATCCTCAAGTTGCCGGGAGTAAGTGTGTTCGTACCGTGCTTATCCGCACACATGCGAGCGTCATTAGATAAATAACTAACGTTTTGCTCGTGCTTTTTGTAGCGCGCTTTTGCATCTCATATTTCGCATGCTACTGGTATAGAAGTTGCTGAATGGGCTCCCACGGATGCGGGATCCCCCGCATCGTTGATCATGATGGGAGATGTCTATGAGGCGCATTCAACGAGGTTTTACGCTGATCGAATTGATGATCGTGGTGGCGATCATCGGTATCCTGGCTGCAGTCGCACTGCCGGCGTATCAGGACTACACCATCCGGGCGAA
>JAQGNH010000539.1 GCA_028291945.1 Betaproteobacteria bacterium | reverse complement strand
GGCTCGCGAAGGGTAATGTGCCGGTGGAGTGCAGAGAATGGACTTGCGTCACGTGCGGTAGCGCTCTGTCGGTGCTGGCTGCTGATCTGCATGCGGCCGGCGCGGGGTCGATGCAAAATTGCTGATTTGACCACAATGCCGAGCCGGCACAGTCGCTTGACATGTGAAGCCGCACGGTCCGGGGGCTGGCGACGACAGGGATAAGGGCAGCCCTGCTCTACCTTGGATCACCTCGCGCCGGCGCGGTCCAGCATGACGACTTTTCGCTCGCACTTGGGAAACTCAGTGAAACGTTGGTAGAAATCACGGCGAACGCGTACGTTTCGCGGGTTTCCACGATCCGAATGCCACGGCACCCGCGATGATCGACCCGAACGCAACGAGTGCGGCGGCCAGGGCGGCAAAGACGAACGACAGATCGCCAGTGAGGTAAAAGGCGAGTGAGCCGCCCGCCGCCGCGATCGTAAGGCGCGACACGCCCGCGATCAATGGCCAGCCGAGGCGTCCTGCGCCCTGCGAGGCGAAGTAAAGCGCCATCCCTGCGCCAAAGAATCCGTAGAACGGACCGACGATGCGCAGGTAGCGTGAACCCTCCGCGATGACCACTGGATCCGCACTGAAGAACGCCATCCATGCCGCCGGATGCAGCGCGGCGGCGACGCCGATGACCTCCGCTACGGTTCCGACGAGCGCAGCGCCGATCCACGCCGCGCGTAGCGCGCGCGCGCGGTCGCCCGCTCCTATGCACGTGCCGACCATCGCCACGAGCGGCGCACCGATGCTGAATGCGAGCGGGATCAGCAGGTACTCGAGCCGTGACCCGATGCCATAGCCAGCAATCCCTTCGGGGCCCGCGCGCCCGATGATGGACGTGGTGACCGCTACCGTCAGATTGGTGGTAACCGTGATGGCCGCAGCGACAAGACCCACGCGCAGGATTTCATAGGCGAGGCTCCACTGGAAACGCGTGGTGGCGAGCACTGGACGCACGACATTACGCCCGGACCACACCGCGCGCGCGAGAAAAGGAATTGCCCCAGCGTAGTACAGCAACACCGCAACGGCGCCGCCTGCAATACCGAGGCGCGGAATCGGACCCCAGCCGAATATCAACATCGGTGACAGAGGAATAACAAGTAAGGCGCCGACGCCTGTAACGAGTGCCGGGAGCGCCATGTTGCCCGTACCGCGAAGCACGCTCGCCAGGGCGTTGAAAAGCCACAGAAGCACGATGCCGGCGAAGAGCGGATTGGAATATGCAAGCGCTGCATCCAGCACTTCGCCGCGCCCGCCCATCAAACTGTAAACGCTGCGTCCACCTGCTAGCATGATGGCGCTGAACACAAGGCCAAACCCGGCGGCGACCGCCAGTGCATGAATGACGAGCGCATTCGCATCATCGTGACGCCGGGCACCGACAGCGCGAGCGACTGCGGATGAAATGCCGCCGCCCATCGCGCCGCCTGACATCATCTGCATGAGCATCAGCGCCGGAAACACCAGCGCAACACCTGCGAGCGCATCGGTGCCAAGGCGCCCGATCCAGTACGCCTCGATCAGGCCGATCGAGGACTGAACGAACATTAGAACGAAGTTGGGTGCCGCAAGCCGCAGCAGCGTCGAAACGATCGGCCCTTCGAGGAGCCGCCGCGTGCGCGGATCGACGGCGGGGCGAGTGGCTGCCGCAGCATTGACCTGAAGGGAGGCGGGAGAAGTCATTGGGGCGCGCGCGCCTGCAAACCAGCCGGGTGGGGACCTTGCGTCTCGGGCGGCAGCACGCGCGCGTTGCATTGTTTGGCCGGATTTGACATACGTGTATATGCACGCATATTATGCGCATATACACTCTTCTGCAACTGATGCAAACTAATTCGATATGACAGCCGTTTCCGAACAACCTTCTCAAGGCGTATGCACGTGTGCGGCGATCCGGCAGGTGTCGCGTCACATGACGCAGCTCTATGACGCCTGCCTCGCGCCGTTCGGCCTCACGGTCAACCAGTTTTCTATACTTTCTCGGCTGCGCCGGACGGGACCGAGATCGATCAACACGCTCGCGCGCGAGATGCTGGTGGACCGCACGACTCTCGGGCGCAACGTGCGTCCGCTCGAGCGCGAAGGTCTGCTCGAGCTCGCGCCCGACGCTGCCGATAAGCGCAGCTGGGCGCTCACGCTCACGCTCGCGGGCGTGAAGCGCGTCGAAAGCGCGCGTGAAGGCTGGAATAAGGCGCAACAGCGTTTTGAACAGGCTTACGGCTCCGAGCGCGCATCCGAGCTTCGCCGCCTCCTGAACGCGGCGGTCGAAACGGAGCTCAGCGTCGATGATAAACAACGGCCGCAGCACCGCCGCAGTCCAAGGAGCAAGTCACGTTGAACGCACTCACGAGAAAACTCGACGGTCGGCTGCACTACGCGTGGATCACAGCGGGTCTCGTCTTCATGGTGCTGCTGGTTGCCGCAGCCGTGCGCGCAACGCCGGGTGTGCTCATCGTTCCGCTCGAGCATGCGTTCGGCTGGAGTCGCTCGACGATTTCGTCGGCGGTCGCGCTCAACCTTGCGCTTTATGGCCTGCTGGGGCCCTTCGGCGGCGCAGCGATGCAGCGCTTCGGTATCAAGCGCACCACGCTCTTTGCGCTCACGCTGGTCAGTGCTGCGATCGCGCTGAGCACGATGATGCATTCGCCGTGGCAGCTCCTTCTCACCTGGGGCTTCATGATCGGCATCGGCTCGGGGCTTATGGCGGCAGTTCTTGCCGCAACGGTCGTGAACCGCTGGTTTCGCGCGCGGCGCGGGGTTGTCATGGGCGCACTCACCGCGAGCACCGCAACCGGTCAGCTCATATTCCTGCCCGTGCTCGCCTCGATCGTACAGAGCGATGGATGGCGCACGGTTGCATGGGTCGTTGCTGGCGTAGCTGCGCTCATGATTCCCGTGTGCGCGTGGCTCATCGTCGAGCGGCCGCAGGATCTCGGACTGCTCCCCTACGGCGCGACGGCGGAAGACGCCAGTGCGTCAGCTGCAGCGGCGCCCCCGCACTCCAGCTCCAATCCGCTGGTAATCGCATGGCAGGCTTTGAGGCGCGCAGCGGGGGTTCGCACTTTCTGGATTTTGTTTGGAAGCTTTTTCGTCTGCGGGCTCAGCACTAATGGTCTGATCGGGACGCATTTCATTTCGTTCTGCATCGACGGCGGCATGCCCGAAGTGCGCGCTGCGAGCGTGCTCGCGATGATGGGTATCTTCGATCTCGCCGGCACCACGTTATCCGGCTGGCTGTCCGACCGCTACGACAATCGCTGGCTGCTCTTCTGGTATTACGGCCTGCGCGGTCTGTCTCTGCTGTATCTGCCTTACTCGGATTTCACCTTCTGGAGCCTCGGTCTTTTCGGAATGTTCTACGGGCTCGACTGGATTGCAACTGTGCCGCCCACGGTGCGCATCACCAACGACGTATTCGGCGAGCGCGATGCGCCGGTCATATTCGGATGGATTTTTACGGGACATCAGCTCGGCGCGGCGACTGCGGCGTTCGGGGCCGGCGCGATACACGCCGCGTTTGGCGCTTACACGGGCGCTTTTCTGTTCGCGGGCGCAATGTGCGGTGTGGCGGCGCTGGCGGTGCTCACAGCGCGGCGCGCGCCTGTGCTGCGCACGGCAGGAGCCGTCTGATGTGGCTGCCGAATCTCGAACGAGTCAACGTGTTTGCGCAATCCGCCACGTACGTGCCGCCCGACTGAGCTCCGCTGCCGATCGCGTCCTGCATGTCTGTGTTCGAGATGACGTATGATTCGGGCGCAAATCTAAAGCTCACGAGGAATTTTCATGCTCCGTACTATTTCGGCGTTGGTGCTTGTCGCGTTGTTCTGCGCTGGCTGCGACACGATGGCTGCGTTCGGTCGAGACGTCAGCCGTTTGGGCGACAAGATCGAGCAGAAGGCGGAACGCAATAAGTGACGGGCGTTCCCGCAACCATTTTTCAAGTTCCGCTAGATGGGCGCGCTCTGCCCCGATGAGCTGCGTGCAGAATACAGGAGAGGTGAGATTGCACGCTTCAGTCCGCAGCTTAATTCGCGTGGCTCGATATGGTGTTTGCGCGCAGCACAGCGCGCGACCAAAGTGCTGGCACTTTCACGATTGACAATTCGCGGCAGACTCGCCACGTGCGTCGCCGCTGCCCTCGCGTTATCGACAGTGCTACCGGCGACCTGCTTTGCAGCCGGTGGGGACACGTATCCAGCACGGCCCGTGCGCCTCGTCGTGCCTTTTGCGCCCGGCGGGGGCCTCGATATCCTCGCGCGACTGCTCGGTCAGAAGTTCACCGACTCCATGCGCCAGACAGCGATCGTCGACAACCGAACCGGTGCAGGCGGAAACATCGGCGCGGAGATCGTTGCGAAAGCGGCGCCCGATGGGCACACGCTGCTCCTGACGAGCACGTCGCTCGCGGTCAACGCAAGTCTCTATTCGCAGCTGCCCTACGATGCGCGCAAGGATTTCGCGCCGGTATCGCTCATTGCTTCGGTGCCGCTCGTGCTGGTCGTCAGCGCATCGATACCCGCGCGCTCGCTGAAGGAGCTCGTCGCGCTCATCAAGGCGAAGCCCGGTACGTTCACGTTCGCCTCGAACGGCAGCGGTACCACGAGTCATCTGTCCGGCGAGCTTTTGAATATTCTCACCGGCGCGAAAATGACCCACGTGCCCTACAAGGGGGGCGCTCCCGCGACGACGTCGGTAGCTACCAGCGAGACCAATATGGCTTTCACGACAATTCCTTCAGCGATGGCGCAGATCAGGTCAGGAAAAGTGAATGCGCTGGCTGTTTCGACCCAGAAACCCTCTTCCGTGCTGCCAGGCGTGCCCACGATGGCCTCGGTCGTCCCCGGCTTCGAGACCGATAACTGGTATGGTTTGTTTGCACCAGCAGCTACGCCGAGACCGCTCGTAGAGCGCCTGAACCGCGAAGTGCTGCGGGCGCTCAAAGCGCCAGACCTACGTGAGGTGCTCATGCGAGAGGGGTCGGAGCCGATCGGCAGCTCCCCTCAGTTTTTCGCGGAATACTTTTCGAACGAGCTTGCGAAATACGCGAAAGTCGTAAAGGCGTCGGGCGCGACGGTTAACTGACGACTGGAGAGCCTCGAAGGTACTGCGCGGCCGAGCTCGTCGATAGGCGCGCGCGTTACTGCCCCTTCGCAGTATGTCGGCGCCGCTCGTCGTTCTCACGTGCGCGGGACTTAACCGGCCTTACGCGTACACAACCAGGCAGCGGACTTCGATGCTCTCGCGCAAAGGTGCATTCGGCGGGGTATGCGGGTGCTCGAACGCAGCGTGAGGAACGTACCGGGCCGCGGCGACGAGCGAATCGTACTGCTTGAAGATCAGCGCTTCATTCGGCTCCATCTCCGGGAAATAGAACCAGCGATGCCGCGGTGAATACCCGACGAGGTAGATCTCGCCCGTGCGAGTCGCGTAGTGCACATCGCTTACGACGAGGTCTGCTGGAGCAACCGTGCGCGCGTCGCACAACGCGAGCGGCGCGTCGAGTACCGGTCCGTTGATCGGCCGCCAGATGTTCACGATGGCGTAGCGGCTGAACCGGATCGCGTTGTCGGCCAGCACCAAGTTCATACGCCGCGGACCGGACACTTCGGTGTAATCGTTGTGCACTCGCCCGTTGGCCGACGGTTTATCGCCTGCGACACGCCGGCCGAAGGTGAGCGCACGCGCGCCCGGTTCGCGCTTGCGGACGAGGTGATCGAACACGTACGCTGCCTTCGCACCTGTCGCCGCACGCGCAAGCTCCGCGGCCTCAGGGTAATAGGCGCTCATGATCGCCGCCTCGTCGAGAAAATCGCTCACTGCAGTGGACGCGTTGCACAGTTGGAATCCTTCTCGGGAGAGCGTTGGGGACGCCTGCAGCGTCCGCGCGTCGGCGATATTCACGGACTGCGTGTCTGACCGGTAGTTCTGCCACGGCACGCCTGCGGGCGGCGTATAGGCGTAGTCGTACGGCCGCTCGTCGGTGCGCTCGAGGTAACCGAGGTTCGCTACAACGGATGACGTTGTTTCGCGGGTTTCAAGCATAGCGTCCATGAACATGGATCCTCCGACGGTTAACATGCAGTTCCGAGTTGGGGCGGCGTTCGCGTGCCGGATGTACTAGCCACCCCATCGGACTGGCCACCCCGTCGCACTGGTCACCCATCGCCTAAACACACTGCCACGACCACGTGACGACGTTCGCAACGTAAGCCGCCTGTAACGCTTGGGCGGCTTGATGCCCACTATCCTCGGCACGCTGGGCGGCGACAAACGATCTTTACGAATTCAGAGCATTCCGGCTGCGCATGCGTAATCCGCGCTTTGCGTGCCACATCGCCATGTTGTGTGTCGTCCCGGTCGAATTATTTGAAGCTGACTGCGATTGCAGTCAGCGTAGCAACGATAGGCGTGCTTACGGTCGGCCGGTCCTCAGGCCGGGTTGTGTTTCATTCGGGCTGCTCGGCGTGCTAGTCAATCATGCCGCTATTCGTGCTGTTGCCCGTGTACGAGTTGTCCATCCGCTACTGCTGCTTCCGTTGCCCATGCCACCGTCGCCACCGCACTCGGAGCTGCTCGCGCTTTATCTCCCTCCACCTCGGCGCGGATGACGACATCGTCAAGCGGGGAACGGTCCGCCAAATACGCTGAATAAATAAAACGGACTGCCGTATTGTGCTCATGATGCTGATCCCCACGTTTGCGTGGGCGCATCGCACGTGTAACCGCAACAGCGCGGTACCGAGGGTCTCACGGCCGCTGAACGTAGTGTTCTGGCGGCCGTAAAGGTTCGCGTGGCTTAATAGGCTTTGGGAGCTCC
>JAQGNH010000530.1 GCA_028291945.1 Betaproteobacteria bacterium | reverse complement strand
TATGGGGTGCAGAGGGTCGGAGGTTCAAATCCTCTCGCCCCGACCAAATTAAACAAGGAGTTATGCGGATTTCGCGTGACTCCTTTTTTATTTCTCTCCCGGTTGGGACCCCACCTGGGCCCCACTTTTCATTGCTACGCAGGCGATGACAACGTGGGGCTCAGATTGCGGCGTATTGCGGAGGAACTCTGATGGGCAGTCGAAATGTGTTCGACCTCGCGGAAGATGAATTCGACATGCTCGCGGCCGCATTAAATCTTCTCGTGGATCATTGTGGAGGGCGAGTTGCGGCGATGGAAGCACGCGGCGCCACTCCTGATACAGTTCGCGGCGATTGAAATGGATGCACATACCCGATGCGCAAGGCGGGAGGCTATGGCCCTGCCGCGCGCCAATGGTGTGGCACAGTAGTGGGCCGGATCGCGGTATTTAATGCTGCTGACGCAGCTTGGCGGGCCGCATGCGGTGACATGGTTCGACTCCGCGACGAGATGCGAGAACAACTGGCTGCCGGCCTCGAGCACTAGCCTCAGCCATTGGTCATATAGGCACCTGCGCTCGTCATGGACATAATCTTCATCGGGCCGGCTACTCCTCCGTCGGTCCCGTCTCCCAGGACGATTCAGCGGAGCCGCGTGCTCCGCTTTTTTTCGCCCGTTTGCCACGCCCCGACTCCCGGCAGACCATCATCTCGGGTCGTTCCCAACCATCAGGACGGCCTACCCTTGGGGCTCGCTTGAGCCCTTTTTTGCCAGCGCGACCAGGAGCCGTTATGACCATGAACAAGGACGAGCTTTACAGGTTGGCGGTTCGATTGCCGAGCGGCATCATGACAGACCGAGCGCTCGATCCCGCCGTAGGCGTGCCGATTGTTCTGAAGTGCTACAACATCGTATTCGAAGTGTGGGAGAAGATTCCCGACAGCGGCAAAGCACCGACGAACTGATCTCGCATTGCGTCGCGGAGTGCGCATCAAGAAGCGCAAATTAGTATCGGACGATAATCGCTGTCGCGAACGCGCGAAGCAGTTCACCCGGTGCAAATGCCTGACGTATGACGAGTTCGTTGCACGCTTCGGCTCGCTATGAGTCACTCGCGGCCGGCAGCTCGCACAGGGCTGGCCTCACTTGCTCGATAACCGGCTTCCACACGCGAGGCTTGGTTTGCACTTGGCGGACGACACTCTGCTGCAGCTGCTGCTTCTAGGATGTCTGCTAGGCGCTACGTTTATAGCGCAAATAGTCCTGATTGTTCGCCAAGAACAGAGCACAAAGGGAATCGAAAGGGCTTTTCTTTTTCCAGAAGTGAACGAGGGAGATGGGCCGAGACATAGTCCGAGCGGCAATGTGCCGTGGAACATTGCAGTTGACCTGAGTAACAGCGGAAAAACTCCGGCGATTATCCGGCTGCTTAGGGGCTACGCCGATGTTCTCCTGGTTACCGCCAATCCGCCCGACAAGGTTCACACTTTTCCTGGATCGGACGATGAGATTGCACCAGGGGTGGCAATTCCCAAAGACACTGGTTATACAATTATGGTGCAAGTGCGACTAACTGACACGCAATGGGCTCAAATTGAAGGCGGAAACGCAGTGCTATATGTGTTGGGAAGAATCGAATACGACGATGTCTTTCAGCATCGGCACAAGACTGGTTACTGCTGGCAATACGCCCGGCAGGGGGGAATGTGGAAGTTTGTTATTTCGCAAAAAACTAAGCTGAATTACTCCACATAGCGCGTGTTGCTCCACAGATAACTGGCGTAGAGGTTCTACGCTACCCACTCCGCCGACGGTGCCTCAGCCTTCTGCAACACCGTCTGCACAGCAGCATCCTGCAGGTCTCGTCGGTAGCTCATAAGCTCCTGCTTGGACTGTATCCTTATGCTTGCTATGTCTGAAATCTGAAAAAACGGCTACTGGGAGCGTTTCACGTGTCCTCTGTGTGCCTCAACCAAATACGTCGAGGTGCGGGTGCGGAAGGAGAACGGCCACTGCTATACGACCGAGTTCTTCAGTGCTACTGAAAGACGTTGCTACGGCGCATTCAAAGAAGACGGGCGCCGCCGCAGTAAGTCGAAAGCGGGTGGAAAAGCTTCAGCCTGACGAAAACTCGGCCAGTACGGGGCAGTTCGTGTAATCGGGTTTGACTGCTGGGAGGTGACCTAAACGTCAGGCCTAAGAGCCCTCGCACGCGACTTCTGGCCATCTGCGGACCGATACGGGGCGAGCCGCGCCAAGCCAAGCTAATCGCACCGCACGCGAATCAGTGAACGATGCCTAACTGCGGCAAGGACGCCCTATCAAGCACGATGATTTTCCGCTTGTGGCGTTTCACCAGTCCTCGCTCGGCCATCTCTTTGACCACTCTGCTCACCATCTCACGAGATGCCCCGACCATGCGGGCGATCTCTTCAGCACCCGTATCCACAATACAGACGCCATTCACATCATGCGCAAGATCGATCAGGAGTCGTGCGACGCGTCCGCGCACGTCCATCAATGCAAGGCTGGCTATCTTTAGATCGGCTTGCCTCAGGCGGGCTACCGCTATCTTTAGTACGTACATCGCCGCATCGAAATTGTGTTTCAAACATTCCAACAAAGCGGACCTTGGGATATAGAGGACCTCGCAGGGCTCGAGTGCTTGAACGCTCGCCGAACGCGGCTTCTCGTCAGCGAAGCTCATCTCGCCAAATAACTCGCCCGAACCAATACTGGTGAAGGTCACTTCGCGCCCGTCGCCATCGTCGACCAGGATCTTGGCTTTGCCGGAGACGATGATGTAAAGCGCATCCGACTTCTCGCCAGCACGCAGCATCAGTGTATGGCGGGGATAGCTGCGATGCTGAATCCTTGGAATGAGCTCCACCAATTCGCGATCCGAGAGCCGCGACAGAAGTGGTAGCGTTCTGAGCATTGTTGTACCAACCGCTAAGCTTGCCATGTTGTCACCTCAACTTTGCGTGCTCGGCATTATTACCTTCAGCAGCGCCCGCCGGTATTACTTAAGTCTCACGCCCTTCCCTCTAGCGTGGATATGCGAGCATCAAACCACAGGCAGCCGGGTTACAGCGGGCGCGTAGCTTAGGCAGGGGGGAGAGCTTGGCCACTGATGCCAAGAGACGGTGATTCGAATCCGTCTGCGCCGACTCCTCGGTATTAGCACTCGAGCCTGCGCGCAAACGCCATTTGACCTTCGGCTAGCCGACACGCCGACACCTCTGAGCGATACGCCTTTCCGATCGTCGTCGAGATTGCACACCGGTATAGCGATTGCAACTTCGCCCCTGGTCCCGTTCACGGGCGGGCACACGGACCGCAACGCTCTGCAGCGGATAGACTCGCGCACGCGCAATCCCGCCCTCAAGGAGTAAGTGTCATGGCAGTGAAACTCTACAAGACAGGATTCGAGCACGCCAAAAAACTCGTCAGCGAAGGCCAAGCCGTGGTCGATGATCGGGACGCCTGGAGCGAACATCAACCGACCGCACAGGAAGAAAATGAGTTCATCCGCGTGCATGGAATGGCCGAGTACGGCAAGTGGCATTTGGGAATGGACGATGAGAAACCTAAAGAAACCAAGGGTCATTACAAGTTTCCGTACGGCGATTTCAAGAAAGTTCACCGCTGCGCGGTCTTGACGGCAGAAAGCAGGGCAGGACAGTACAAGTACCTGGATATCGAAACGGCGGCAGCGCACTTGCACGGGATGATCGAAGAGCTGGCGCGGATGCATTCCTGACCGGCTGTTTTGTTCTTGAGGGGCGCCGCGGGTAGCCGTGTCGTGGCCGTCATCTCGTTCTGACGCGACGGAGCGCGGCAAGCCCGCGGATGTTCTAGCTCAGCTGTGCCACCGCTCGGCTGTGACCGGCTGCGTCATGACTCGAGACTGCCGCCTCGACACGTGCAGGCAAGCAGCGACGCTCGCTGAGGATCACCAGCAAACGAAGTCCATCATTTTTCTCCGCGCGTGGTGTCGCGCTTACCACGTAGCAATGACTCAGGATGACGTTCCAGATAATCGGTCAGCACACGCACACTGCGGGCGGCGCGAGCGAACTCCTGCAGGGCATCGCGCAACTCCTGCTGCGCAAGTGCGTCGGGTCCCAGCAGTCTCGCGTCCGCGTTCTCGATTACGCGCTCGGCCGCGGCAAGGGTGCGCTGCATCGCCTCGAGATCCTTCTTCAACTGCGGTACGAGCTGAGCATCGACGTTGCTCACGAGTGTCCTTGTCTCGTTCAGCATTTCATCGAGCGCTTCGAGGTCCTTCTTGAGGCTGCTCGCGATCGCCTGCACCGGCACTTTATCGAGCTTCGCGAGTATGCTGCTCACCTTCGCCTCGATGTCCACGCGGCCGCTCGCAACGACCGGCAGCTCCGGCATCGGCTGGCTCAAGTCAATTGTTGCCTTCGACGCATTTGGCACGTAGTTGAACGCCACGAACATCTGGCCCGTGAGCAGGCTGCCGGTCCTGAGCTGTGCACGTAGCCCGCGCTCCTCCACCAGGCGCCGCAGAAGAGCATAGCGTTGCTGTTCATCGTGCTCCAGCGCGGTACCGCTCGCGTCTTCGATGAGACGCTCCGGGTTGAACGTAATGACGACGCGCGGACGCACGTTCGCCGTCGTGCGATCGAGCGCGAGACCGACCCGCGTGACTTCGCCGGCAGGCAACCCGAGGAAGGTGACCGGCGCTCCTGTAGCGAGCCCACCAACCGGCTCGTTGAAGAAAAGCACATAGCGCCGCATGCTCGCGTCCGGGGCTTTCATCGCCGCGTTTTCATTGCTGAAGAGCGTGAAGACCGCTTTTTCGGGGGCGGGATCGGTCTGAAGCACATCAGGTGGCGTATCGAATGCAAGGCCGCCTACGATCACTGCGACCAGCGACTCCATGCGCACGTCGACACCGCTCGCGGTCGTCGAAATGTCCAGTCCGCTCGCGTTCCAGAAGCGCGTCTCCGTTGTGACAAACCTGTCGTAAGGCGCGTTGACGAACACCGTGACATCGACTGCCCTGCCGTCGGGCGCAAAGTCGTATGCGGCGACTTTGCCGACCTGCAAACGCCGGTAGTACACCGGCGAGCCGATGCCCAGCCATCCGAGCTCTTTGGCTTTGAGCACGAACTGACGTCCGGGCTGATCGGCTACGATAGGCGGCACGTCGAGCCCGACGAATCTACGCTGAGGTTTGTTCGACTTGCCGCCTACAAAGCCGATGTAGTTGCCGGAGAGCAACGTGTTGAGACCCGAGACGCCGCTCAGGGTGATGCGTGGCTTGACGATCCAGAACATCGCGTCTTCCACCATCAACCCGGCCGCGCGTCTCGAGATTTTGGCTGTCACTTCCACTTGGCTATAGTCCTCGGTGAGCTGCACTGCGGTGACCTGGCCGATGTTCACGTCCTTGTACTTGATGAAAGTCTTGCCCGCTTCGATGCCTTCCGCTGACTTGAAGACGATGCTGACTGTTGGGCCTTCGGTAAGCAGGCGCTGAACCGCAATGCCGACTGCCACCAGCGCCGCAAGAATCGGGATGATCCAGATCGCAGAAACGCGGAAGTGCTTCGGCGGCACGACCGTCGCCTGAGGCAACAGGTCACGATTGGTGGGCTCAGCCATCGATGGCTGCGTCCCAGATCAGCCTTGGGTCGAATGACTTCGCCGCGAGCATCGTCAGCACCACGACGGCCATGAAGAACGCGACGCCCGCACCCGGTTCGACCGACATCACCGGAGGAAACCGCACCAGCGCAACCACGAACGTGTCGACAAAGACGTCGAGCATCGACCATCTTCCCGTGATGTCGAGCAGCCGAAATAGCCGCATGCGTTCCCGCGCATTCCGCACTCCCCCGCGCTGCACACCCATCAACAGGTACGTGAGCGCCACGAGCTTTCCGAGCGGGATCATGAAGCTCGCGATCAGCACGATCAGCGCGAGCGGCCACGACCCTGAGGTGTACAGCGAGATCACACCCGCGATAATCGTGTCCGACTCGAACGAGCCCGTCGTGTAAGTCGTGAGCACGGGCAGCATGTTCGCGGGCACATACAGGATCGCGGCGGCGACGATGAAGGCCCATGTGTACTCGATCGAATGGCCGCGCCGCGATTCGAGGCGTGCGCCGCACCGCGGGCAATAGCCGAGGAAGGCGAGGGCAGCTGGACGCGACAGCAGTCCGCAAGCTTTGCAGCCGACGAGCCCTGACTGTGCCGCGGTCAGCGCTCGGGCGCTCATTGTGCGGCTCGCGCGCTGCCGAGAACGCGCCGCGGCAGTCTGCCGTCGGCCCAGTCGGCGCGGCTCCAGACTTCGCGAGGATCGACAGTGACCATGATCTCGCACAGGAGGACAACGAGAACGCCGACGGCATACATGCCCATGCCGGGAATGACCGTCGCGAGCTGCGTCAACTTGACGATCGCGACGAGGACACCGAGCATCATCACCTCGTCCATTGCCCACGGTCGCAGGAGGATCGCCCAGCGCAACAATTCCCCCGCGATCCGCGGTGCACGGGCTCGCCTCACCGCGAGCAGTACTGCAAGCATGAACGCGATATACGCAGCCGGCGCGATCACCGCGCAGAATGCAACTGCGAGCGCCGTGAGCTCCTCGCCGTGGACCCACAACTGATGCGCGCCGCCGACTATCGTTGTGCTCACTTCGCGCCCGAGCGTCGACATTTCCATCAACGGCGCCGTGTTCGCCACGATGAAAACAAGCGCTGCCGCCAGTGTCAGCGCGAGCGGCCGCTCCAGCGGATCAGGCGGATGAACCGCGAGAATTTCGCCGCATCGTGGGCAGCGCGCTTTCGCCTTGTGCGGAAGCGGCGGGAGCGTCTGAAGCAGATCACAGCCCGGACAGGCAACAGTTTCCAAGGCGGTATTCACCTCGGCCTCAAGTCGTGCAGATCTCGACGCGCTGGCGCGAATTTACCGTTGCGCTGTAGCGTCGATCACGATTCTGTTTGGCATGCGGAATGCTGTTGCCTGCACTTTGCGCCGGTGCCGTTGCAGGTATTCAGCTCACTGGGTGCACTCGAGCTTGAGCGATTCAATGCGCCCGGCGAATCCGAGCTTCTTGATCAAGCCGGGCTCTTTGCTGTTCGGTTCGAACGTGACTGATCTGTCTTTGAACAGTTTGTGTTCATAGACGGTCAGCCTTGCCTTCGGCCCCGTCATGAGACTGTCGAGCTTGCGCCTGAGCTGGCGGCCACTGCCGCGATCCGTGACCTGCAATTCCATGGGTCCGACCAGGGTGATCACATCGCCTTTGAAGTTTCGCTCATCGAAGAATTGCGCCCAGCACCCGGATTTCATTGCCGGATCGGAAATCTCGACCGGCACCAGCATGAGCATTGGCACCGGCTGATTGTCTCCGCCCGGCGCCTTGCTGGAAGACTGCGTCGACTGGGCGGACAAGGCACTGGTTGTACTCACGGCCAGCACGAAAAGCGTGAGCGCAGATATTCGAATGCGACGAAATGAACACATGGCGGCATCTCCGATGAATGGACTGCAGCGAAGCGATTGCAATCCAGGGGCCGCCGTAAGGGAATGCCGGATCTGCGCTTAGGTGTTTCACATGTTGCAGCAACAGCAGGAGCAGCTATTCAGAATATTTGTCCAGCTGCTCGCGTGAGCTTGCTATTCTTGAGTGCCGCATTCATAAATCCGCCGCTATGTCGGGCTGAGAACGAGCGACGATGCAGGCGCTATTTGTTTGGCATAGAGGACGTGGCCGGGGAAATCGACGTCATAACCGAGTTGCCCCAGCTCGCGTTGCAGACTATGCAGCTCGTACAGGCCACGATAGCTCGAAGCGGGCGGGCCGTTTTCCCAGTGGACCATCACGGTGAACCCACCCATGTATTCGATATGTTCCTGCGTGACCGCGCTCACGCGATATCCTGCCGAGTATTCGCCGAATCCCAAGGCCGCGAGGACGGGCCGCTTGCTCAACCGCCAACCGCGACGCCGGATGATTGCGACGACTTGTGCGACCGAAAGCGGGCAGTCGGCTGGCATAGCTGTAGTGGATACGCGCGAGATCGATCGTTTCTGCAACATCACCCCTCCCGTGGCTCGCCGGATGCTCACATGGTGCCGGCGCGCGACCTAAGGACGAAGTGCACCTTAAAAGGACTCGGTGGAGCGATCCGCACTCAAAAATGAGACGGGGCGCAACGACGGAATTGCACGGGTTCTTGCTCTCGCGCTCCGGTGTGCCTATCCTTCGGTGCGTGGGCGAGCCGCCCCCGCGATTTACAGTCGGCAAGGGAGGATGACAGTGACGGTGCAATCAGTACTGCGCTGGACGCGCAGCGGTACACTCGCATTTGCAATGCTGCCTTTGCTGCCGTGCGCGCAGACGCATGCAGGGGCCTACCCGGACAAGCCAATACGCTTCCTGATCGCGAACGCCCCTGGGGGTGGTCTGGACATCACTGCGCGCGTGACGGGGCCCGTCGTCAGCAGCGCGCTCGGGCAGCAATTGATTTACGACAACCGGGCAGGTGCAACCGGTAGCCTTGCGGCTGAGACCGTCGCCCGGTCTGCACCCGACGGATATACGATGATGGTGGGCTCGATCGGCAACCTCGCCGTCAATCCTCATTTGTATAAGGGGCTCGGCTACGATCCGATCAGGGATCTCGCACCAGTGACCTTTGCCGTATCCGGCAGCAACGTACTGGTCGTGCAACCGAGTCTGCCGATCAAAAGCGTACAAGATCTGATCGCGTACGCGCGCAAACAGCCCGGCGTGCTCACGTATGGATCTACGGGAAGCGGAAACGCGGGACATCTCGCTGCGGAGTTATTCTGCAGCATGACCAAAACGAAGATGGTGCACGTGCCGTACAAGGGCGGCGCGCCTGCAATGACCGCAATGCTGTCAGGCGAGGTGCAACTGATATTTGCATCCGCGCCGACTGCCGGACCGCAAGTCAAAGCCGGAAAGGTAAGGGCGCTTGCGGTGACGACTGCGCGCCGTTCGCTCGTCCTGCCAGATCTGCCTACCATCGCTGAATCCGGATTGCCGGGCTACGAAACGGATAACTGGTATGGCATTGTGGTGCCCACAAAGACGCCACGGCCGATCGTAGACAGGCTCAACAGAGAGTTCGGTCGAGCGCTCAGTATGCCGGAGATCAAGGAGCTGCTCCTGCGACAGGGGCTGGAAACGGCGCCGGGCACCGCGGAAGCCTTTGGCGCGTACATCAAGTCCGAATATCAGAAATGGGGTAAGCTGATCGCCGACGTCGGTATCGCGAACTAGCGGGCATGTTCGTTGCTATGGGCTCGGGTCCGGTATGCTCTATGACGATGACAACGCAAATGCTGGGATCCCAACACAGAGAATTTCGCACTCCCCGCTCTCACGACGTGTTTAGCGTCAAGCTGCCATGGCAGACGCTCTGGGGCTGGGAACGCAGGAGCGTGACGGGCGGTGTCGTAGCGCGCTCGGAGCAGTTGTTCACGGACTACGTCGCGTGCGTCTGCGATGCTCAACGCCGACCCAAACCGCTTTAAACTCCTACAGTTATGGCTCTTCCTCCCTCTTCAGCCGACGACATCGAGTCGTTGGTTGCGAGACGCGCTCGCTGGCGAGCCGACGACAGGGCTCCGCATCGTGAAGAGCCCAGGATAGGCCCGGCTCATCAATCGCAAGACTCGGACATCCAGGATGTGGTCCAGAAGTTCGAGCTGGTCTACTCCCAGTTCAGCGCTGACCAGCGCGAAAAAGGACGAGAAGCGGGTGTCGCCGAGACCGCGGTCTCCGCGTTTAACTCAAGGGAAACGTCGCCCGAACGCGACACTGCAGAGGCCCGAAGCGACACTATAGAGGCCTCAATGCGGAAGGGCATGACGGCGGCACCGGCCGCGCCCGCTGGGTCGGTCGAGAAATTCGAGCTGCCGGAAGAGCCCGTCCTTCAACTGCCCGAACGCCGTCCCGCCGTGTCCGATTGGCGGCAGCCCGAGCAAAAACGGCTGCGCTTATGGCCAAAGGTGCTTTCCGGAGCAGCACTTGCCCTCGGCATTGGGATCGCTGTCGGTTATTTGATGGTACCGGGAGTCGACACGCGGTCAGCGCGGGCGAAAATCGAATCGTCTGCAATGGGCGGCACGCGATTGCGTGTCGACTACGAATTGCACGAGAGGTGAGCTTGCTTCCGAAATAAGCAGGCGGAATCCCCGCCTGCTTCTCCCCTCAACAATTTGCCGCGCGATCAGGTGCTGGGGCGCGACTGGGCGCGACTAGAGTGCCGCTTTTTCGTATGCTTTGATTTCGTCGGGTGGACATCGTTCGACTGCATGACGCGCCCTTCGGCGCCCTGATCTCTCGTGCGGCCGAACGCGTTCTCGGATCGGAGCGAATCGACCCGCTGCCTCAGTTCCGTGCGGTCCTGGTCTGTCATTTTTACCTCTTCCGCGTACGCCGCTGCCGCGCTCAAGCCAATCAGCGTTACCACTACAGGTACCATCCAGCGTTTCATAGGAGCTCCTCTCATCGTTTGGCGAAGTGCCAATCGCTGTTAGAGGTCTCGCCCTGCATAGGGTTCACGCATAAAGCGCTATTCTCATGCATGCCCGCCGGCTGCGCCGCCACTGACTTCGATCGTTTCCACGAGCGCATGGAGCCAGTGGTCGATGTTTTTACGCCAGTCTTCAGCCTGTGAGGCGCTCAGGCCGTTGCGCACGGCATCGTCATAATACTTTCCGGCGACCTTCACGATGAAGCCCTCGCGCTCGTCGCGCGGCGTTTCGATCGCTTCCATCGCCCATTGCTGGAGCTGCTCGAGCAACCGTTCTGCGCGTTGCTCGCTCTCACTATTCACGTGAACGCTCCCGCATTTTGCGAAAACCACAGATCGACGAGCGCACGGACGGTTTTAGGCTAGTCTATTTTCGCACCGGCGAATTTGACGACCTTCGCCCATTTCTCGGTTTCAGCAGCATGCAGCTTCCAGAAGTCGGCAGGGCTGCCCGCGATCGGATCGCCACCAAGCTCGGCGAGTCGCG
>JAQGNH010000529.1 GCA_028291945.1 Betaproteobacteria bacterium | reverse complement strand
CGCTCGTCACGGTGAAGGTCCATCGCGGTCAGGTGATGCGCAAAATGCGGGCGAAATCGGTTCCGGAACTTGTGCGCATGGCTGACCGCCTGGGGCTGCCAGGGTCAGCGTAGTAGCGTGTCGGGCTTCAGCATGCGACACGCGACCAAAGGAAAGGAGGTTACGGAGGGAAACCGGTGAGGAAAGGAGGTTTCGGAGGAAAACCTTGGTTTTCCTCTGAATCGTTCACCGGCCTGAGGGCTGCCGAATGGCAGCCCGAGCTGAAGGCGAGCGCCGCCCTTATACCAAGGTATAGGCGCGGTAGGCTTGCGTGCAATGGGCGCAGTGGGCCGCGCGGCGTAGGCTGGCCTTGAACCATCAGGAGTTCAATGGCCAAAAAACCTCTTGTCGCGATCGTGGACGACGACAGCTCGTTTCGCAACGCGACGCGCACTCTGCTCAACTCTGCCGGGTTCTCTACCGCCACGTTCGAAGACGCCGCGAGCTTTCTCGGCTCTTCCACTCGCGCGGCCGCGGTCTGCCTCGTGACGGACATGCGAATGCCCGGCATGAGCGGCCTCGAGCTGTATCTCGCGCTCGTCGCATCGGGCGACGGCATTCCGACCGTGCTGATTACTGCGCATCCGGAAGACGTGACGCGTGCTCGTGCGCGCGAAGCGGGCATCACGTGCTTTCTCAGCAAACCTTTCGCTCCCGATGAGCTGCTCGAGTGCGTCCACGAAGCGCTCGCGAAGCCTCGCGGTCCTATACCTTAGTCTTAGTCGCTCATGCGGTGCGCCAGCGTTTGAGACGCTGCGCACATAAACGGTGTACCTCGGCGCAATAGTAGAGCGAGCGGCGTGCGCTTACGCTTGCATCGTGACACTTCGGAGGGAGTGAGCGATGCCTGGTCCCACACTGAAAACTGATGCGTCCGCCGCGCGGCTGCGCTTCGACAGTTTCGACCTCGACGAAGCCGAGGCGCGGCTGACCTGCGCTGGCCAACCCGTAGCGCTGGCGCCGAAACCGTTCGCGGTGCTGTGCGTGCTTGCGCGCACGCCGCAGATGCTCGTCTCGAAGAACGCGTTGCTGGACGCTGTCTGGGGCCATCGTTTCGTCACCGAGTCGGTGCTCAAGTCGGCGATCAGCGAAGTACGCGCAGCGCTCGGCGACGACCCGAAGCAACCACGTTACATCGAGACCGTATCGCGCCGCGGCTATCGCTTCATTGCGGCGCCGCTTGCCGCGGCCTCGCAAAGTGCAGCCGGCGTCGAGCGCACCGGTATCGGCCATCCTGCTCTGACAGCGCTCACCGCGTTGTGCCGCGGCGATGCCGCGCTGGCGGACTTGATCCGCGCGCTCGCTGCCACGCTCGAACGCGAGCAACCTGTGCTCAACCATTCCTAGCGCGAGAGGTCTTCATGAAAACATCCGAGCAACGCCTGAACGAAACGTGTCGCGAGCAGACCGAGGCGATCGTCGCCCGGCACATGCGCATCCTGTTCCAGCGCGTGCCTATGCTTTGCGGTTTCTGGCTGCAGCCCGATCTGGAGGTGACCGAGCTGGAGGTATTCCCCTGGGCCGGATACACCGCGGGCCCCGGTTTCTATGACGAAGTGATGCAGTCGCTCATAGACCTCGCCGAGGAGCGCCCCGAGGCGGTAGAGCTCATGCGCGGGCGCACCTTCGCCCGCGCCGTGCACTGAGCCGCCCCGGGGACGCTTGCGGGCCCTCCTAGCAGCGTGTCGGACTTATCGGTCCGACACGCTCGAAGGAAAGGAGGTTACGGAGGGAAACCATGGTAGCGGAGCGATCGGGTTCCCTCTGTTCGTGGGGCGGCGAGGCCCGAGCCTTCAGGCGAGCGCCGCCCCTAGACGCGCGGCACTTCGCCGCGTGTCACCGCCGCTTGGGCTGCCATGGCGTGCCGCCCGAACACTTGCTGCGCAGTGACGACCCGCTCGGCGCGTCCGCCGCCGAGCAAAGCGGCAGTCCAATTGAAGAGGACGAAGACGCGGTTCCTGAATCCGATGAGCGCGGCGAGGTGGACCGCGAGCCACAGCACCCAGGCCGCGAAGCCGGCCACCCGCACACGCCCGATCGTGGCAAGCGCGCGGAAGAGCGCGATCGTTGCCATCGCGCCGCGGTCGCGGTAATGGAACGGCCGCGGTGTGTCGTCGCCGGTAATGCGTCGACGGATGGTGTCTGCGGCGTGCCGCCCGGACTGGATGGCGACTTGCGACACGCCCGGCAGCCCGGCGAGGCTCATCAGGTCGCCGATCACGAAGACCTCGGGATGGCCGGGAAGCGTGCAGTCGGGCTCGACCTTCACGCGGCCTGCGCGGTCGAGCTCGGCGCCCGCCGCGGCGGCGAGCATCTGGCCTAGCGGCGAAGCCTGCACTCCCGCGGCCCAGATCTTCGCCGCCGCCTCGATGCGGCGCAGTCGCGGATCGGCCGAGTTCGTTTCCACCCCGCGCTCGTCGACGCCGGTCACTACGGTGCCCAGGTGCATCTCTACCCCCAGGTCCTGTAGGTCGCGTGTGCCGCGTTGTCGCAGCGACTCGGGAAATGCCCCGAGAATCGTCGGCGAAGCGTCGAGCAGAACGATCCGCGCTTCAGCCGGATCGATGCGCCGGAAGTTGCCGCGCAGCGAATGCCGTGACAGCTCGATGAGCTGCCCCGCGAGCTCGACGCCCGTTGGCCCTGCGCCGACGACGACGAAGGTCAGCCAGCGGCGCCGGGCGCTCGGATCGGGCTCCCGTTCGGCCATCTCGAACGCGCCGAAGATCCGACCACGCAGCTCGAGCGCGTCATCGATGGTCTTCATTCCCGGCGCATGGTGCGCGAACTCGGGGTGCCCGAAGTACGATTGGCTCGCGCCCGTGGCGACGATAAGGCTGTCGTAAGCGATCTCGCTGCGCTGGTCCAATGTCTGGACGGTGAGATGGCGGCCGTCGAGGTCGATCCCGACGACCTCGCCGAGCACAACGCTTGTGTTACGTTGCTTCCGCAGCACCTCGCGGAGCGGCGGCGCGATGTCGCCCTCGGAGAGGAGCCCCGTAGCAACCTGGTAGAGCAGCGGCTGGAACAGATGGTGGTTGGTACGGTTGATGAGCGTGACGTCGACATCGGCGCGCGCGAGTTGCTTGGCGGTAAAAAGCCCGCCGAAGCCGCCGCCGACGATTGCGACCCGGTGCCGGTGTCTCATGTTCGTGCGATCCAGAAGTGGTCTCGACAAGTTAATCATTGGGCCGTCCAACCGCCGTCGACGCTTAAGGACGTGCCCCGGATCTGGTCGGCGGCAGGCGAGCACAGGAAGACCGCGGCGGCGCCGATCTGCTCCGGCGTAGCGAATTCGAGCGATGGCTGCTTTTCGCCGAGCAGTCTGGTCTTCGCTTCCTCGTTCGAAATCTTGCCGCGGGCGGCCGCATCGTCGATCTGCTTCTGCACGAGCGGCGTCAGGACCCAGCCTGGGCAGATCGCGTTGCACGTAATGAGGGAACGCGCCGTCTCGAGCGCGACCACCTTCGTCAACCCGACAAGGCCGTGCTTGGCGGCGACGTACGCCGATTTAGTGGCCGATGCAACGAGGCCGTGCGCTGAAGCGATGTTGACGATCCTGCCCCAGCCGCTGCGCCGCATGTGCGGTAGCGCCGCCTTCATGCTGTAGAACGCCGAGGAGAGGTTGATCGCGATGATCTGCTCCCATTTCTCCATCGCGAACTCTTCCACCGGTGCGGTGTGCTGGATGCCGGCGTTGTTGACGACGATGTCGACGCTGCCGAACCGTGCGACGCACTGCTCGACCAACTCGCTTACCTCGCCGGGCCGGGACTTATCGGCGCCGCTGTAGTCGATTTCGACGTCGTATTGCGCGCGGAGCTCGTCCTTCAGGGCTTCGATCGCTTTGGGCTCGCCGAAGCCGTTGAGCATGATATTGCTGCCTTGCGCGCCGAGCGCACGGGCGATCCCGAGCCCGATACCGCTGGTCGAGCCGGTGAAGACTGCCGCTTTACCCTTCAACATTGATGAGCTCCCGTTGCGATTTGGCATGCGGCGCGGTAGCGCGCCGCGTGTTCTGTGCGAGGTAATCAAAGGCGACCTCGCCAAGCCCCAGCGTGAGGTCGGCCACCACGTGCTGTCCCGACACGATCTCGAGCACCGGCAACCGCGCGACGTCTGCGATGACGTGGCGGAAAAGCTGCAGCTCGGCCGGCGAGCTCCAGGCTCCCTTCAGGACGATGTCTTCGAGGTGGTAGCGCACCAGCTCGCAGATGCGCGGCGTGCCGTCTACGTGGGGGATGACCTTGAGCAGGAAGTTCGGCTTGCGCAGACTCTTCAGCACCGCGTCCTTGTCCGCTGGGCGGTGCTTGTAGCCGAACGTGCCGAGCGCGCACAGCGCATCGCCGTAGTGGAGCGTAGCGGTGATCACCTCGCCTTCATGGCGGATCTTCGGGCGCGCGAGCTTCTTCGGGAAACCCCACAGCTCCCGGCCGCCGGCGATCGGCGCGTCGTCGTCGAGATACATGGAATGCACGTAGACGCCTTCCTCGCGGGCAAAGCGCACCGGGATCACCTGCCCGGATTCGGTGTAGTCGCCGAATCCGGTCGAATCGGGCATCCGAATGAACTCGTATTTCACCAGCGGCTCCGTGACCTCGAGCGGCTCGGGGACGACGGCGCGCAACGCCTGCGGGTCGGTGCGGTAGGTGACGATCAGGTATTCGCGGTCGAAAAAGCGGTACGGCCCGCGCGGAAACGACGGATTGGTGAACGGCATCGCGTACGCGCGCCGGACGTCATCGATTTTCATGTTTTAACCTCATGCCTGTGCTTGATGATGGATGGGCCGATGAGCGACCCGTGCCGAGTAGGCGCGAGCCCTGACAAATCTACCGTCGAACGGTTTCCGATAGCGTTACGGTGCTCCGCAAGCCACTGCTCGGCCGCGCGCCTACCGATCTCGTGCAGATGGCGCAGAAACTCGGGATGGTTATTCATCTTGCTAGATGCGCCGAACGCACCGAGCGCTTCGTCGCCGATGCCGTGGACGAAGAGGCGTCTGAATCTCGGATCCGCCGGGCGTGACTGCATCAGCTCCTCGAAAAACGCGATTGCCGCCACCTCGCCCATGAAGCTCGAGTTGAAACTGATCTCGCCGATGCGGTCACTGATCGCCCGTGCGGTCCGCGGCACCTCACCACGAACGATCGGGTTGATGCCGACCACGATCACATCGCTCGCCTCGGTGCCGAGGTACAGCGGTGCCAGCGCCGGATTGCCTGTGTAGGCGCCGTCCCAGTAATGCTCGCCGCCGATCTCGACGGCCTGATAGACCTGCGGCAGTGCGGCGGAGGCGAGCAGCACGTCGGCCGAGAGCTCGTGGTTCTCGAAGACGCGCCGCAAGCCCGTACGAACGTTCGTCGCGCAGATAAACAGCCGCGCGGCCCTCGGATCACCACGCAGGCCCTCGAAATCGATGCGCCCGAGAAGGCTCCGCAGCGGGTGGTAATTGAATGGATTGCTCTCGTACGGCGAGCAGATACGGGTGAGCATCTCCTGCCACAGAAAGACGGGGTTGTGCTCGAGGTGCCAGGTTCGCTCGGCGCCGAACAGCGCGGGCGCTTCGAAGCTGGCGTAGCCGGGCAGCGAGCCGACGTCGTTCCAGTAGTGCTCGAGCGCCTGTCGAGCTTCATCGGCGCCACCCCGCCGCAGGCCGTCCGCGAGAACGGCGGCGTTCATCGCACCGGCGCTTGTCCCGCTGATGCCGACGATCTCGAAAGCCGGCTCCTGCAGCAGCCGGTCGAGGACGCCCCACGTGAACGCGCCGTGCGAGCCGCCGCCCTGCAGGGCAATAGCCAGGCGGATCGGGCGATTACTCTTGGATAAGGTATGCATTGAACGTCCTATTGAAGGCTGCGTCGCCATCAGACTGCAGGCGCAGGAACGGTGCTTGGCGCGGTCACAGCGGCGGCGCTCGGGGCGTCGGCGCGCTTGACCTTGAACCACGCGGCATAGAGCGCTGGCACGAAGAAAATCGTGAGAACCGTTGCTACGGTGAGACCGCCCATGATGGCGATCGCCATCGGGCCCCAGAACACACTCCGGGCGAGCGGGACCATCGCGAGAACCGTGGCCGCCGCGGTCAACATCACCGGACGTGTCCGATGCACCGCCGCTTCGAGGACCGCATTCCACGGATCGAGGCCCAGGGCCATCTCTTCCCGCACCTGGTCGACCAGGATCACGGAGTTGCGCATGATCATCCCCGACAGCGCGGTAACGCCGAGGATCGCAACGAAGCCCAGCGGCGCCTGAAACACGAGCAGCGCCGCGACGACCCCGATCAATCCGAGCGGCGCCGTCAGGAACACCATGAACATCTTCGAGAAGCTCTGTAGTTGCAGCATCAAGATCGTGAGGATGGTGACCAGCATGAGCGGGAACACCGCCGCCAGCGCCGCATTCGCCTTGTCGCTTTCCTCGACGGCGCCGCCGACGTCGATGCGATAGCCGAAAGGCAGCTTCGCCTCGATGTCCTTCAGGTGTGGCCGAATTTCCTGCGTGACGGATACGCCCTGCTCGCCATCGCTTACATCGGCGCGCACTGTGATCGCCATATCGCGGGAACGGCGCCAGAGGACCGGCTCTTCCAACTCGTAGCGCACGCGTGCGACCTGCGACAGCGGCACGACCGTGCCTTCACGTGTGTAGAGATTGACGTCCTTCAGCGTGTCGAGATCGAGACGCTCCGATGGCACCGCACGCGCGACGATATCGATCAGATCTTCACGCTCGCGCAGTTGCGACAGCGTTGCGCCGTTCATTACGGTCTGCGTCACGAGCGCGACGTCCGCCGGTGCAAGGCCGAGCGTTCGCGCCTTGTCCTGATCGATGACGACCCGCATGGTGCGAACCGGATCGTTCCAGTCGAGCTGTACGTCGCGGACCTTCGGGCTCGAAGCGACGACCGCTTCGACCTGACGTGCGATGTCGCGCACCTTCTGCGTGTCCGGACCGACGACCCGGAACTGCACCGGGAAACCGACCGGCGGCCCGAGCTCGAGGCGGGTGACGCGGACCCATACGCCCGGAAACTCGTCGTTCACCATCGCCATCAGGCGCAGCCGCACCCGCTCGCGGGCCTTGATGTCTTTCGTCATCACGATGAATGCCGCGTAGCCCGGGTTCGGCAGCTCCGGATTGAGCGCGAGGTAGAACCGCGGCTGGCCGGCACCCGTATACGCGGTGAAGAACTTGACGTCTTTCTCCTTCGCGAGGATGCCTTCCATCTTCTTGACCTGCTCAGTCGTCGCGGCGAACGAAGCGCCTTCCTTGAGCCGCAACTCGACGATGAGCTCGGGACGATCGCTGTTGGGGAAGAACTGCTGGGGCACGAACTTGGCTCCAACGATCGCGAGAGCGAGTGCGGCCGCGGTGACGCCGATGACCAGCCAGCGCCGCTCGATCGCGAAGTCGATCAGGCCGCGCAGCCTGCGGTAGAACGGGGTCTGGTACGGATCGCCTCCGCCATGGCCGTGCTTGGCGAAGTTCGGCAGCATCTTCACGGCGAGATAAGGCGTGATCACGCCCGACACGATCCACGAGAACACGACGGCGGTGCCGACGATCCAGAAAATGCCCCCTGCGTATTCGCCGGTCGTCGACTTCGAGAGTCCGACCGGCATGAAGGCGGCGGCGGTGATGAGCGCACCGGTGAGCCGCGGCATCGCCGTCGACGAGTAGGAGAAGGCGGCTGCCTTCACGCGGTCCCAGCCTTCCTCCATCTTCACGACCATCATCTCTACCGCGATGATGCCGTCGTCGACCAGGAGGCCGAGGGCGATGATGAGGGAGCCGAGCGAGACACGCTCGAGATTCCAACCCATCGCGAGCATGACCAGCAGGACCACTGCAAGCACGATCGGCACCGACAGCCCGACCACGATCCCCGTACGCCACCCGAGGCTCAGCAAGCTCACCGCGAGCACGATGGCGAGCGCTTCGAGGAGCGATCGTTCGAATTCCCAGATGGATTCGCTGACAACGGTCGGCTGATCCGCGACGCGCTCGAGCTCGACGCCGTACGGGAGCTCCGACTGGACCTTAGCCACGGCCGTCTCGAGCGACTTGCCGAGCTGGACGATATTGCCGTCATCGGTCATGACGACGCCGAGCATCAGCACCTGCTGTCCGTTGTGACGCACCGTGTACTGCGGCGGATCTTCGTAACCCTGCGTGATCGTGGTGAAGTCGCCGAGCTTGATCACGCGGCCGCCGACGGCGATCGGGACGTTGCGAATATCGTCGAGGCTCTTGAATTGGCCGGTGACGCGGACCATTACGCGGTCGCCCTTCGTGTCGACCTGGCCGCTTGCAAGCACGCTGTTCTGATTGCGGAGGCTTTCGGCAATCATGACCGGCGTAATGCCGAGCGCCGCCAGACGCTGGTGCGAGAACTCGACGTACACCTTCTTCACTTGCTTCCCGTAGATGTCGACTTTCTTGACCATCGGTACTTTCAGGAGCCGACGCTTCACGTCTTCGGCGATGTCGGAGAGCTCCCACTGACTCACCCCGTCGCCCTTGACGGCATAGAGGAGTCCGGTCACATCGCCGTACTCGTCGTTGAAAATCGGCCCGATGACGCCGTCGGGCAGCTCGAGCTTGATGTCGCCGAACTTCTTGCGCGCCTGGTACCACGCCTCGCGCTGATCCTCGTGAGACGTGCCGCCCTTCAGCGTGATCGTCATGCCGGCGTAGCCCTGCCGCGCATACGTCACGACTTTCTCGAAGTGGTCGAGCTGCTCGAACTTTTTCTCCATGCGGTTGAGCAGCTCGTCCTGCATCTGTTGCGCGGTCGCACCCGGCCAGATGACGATCGCCGTCATGGAGGGCACGGAGAACTTCGGATCTTCGAGCTGACCGAGCTTACCGAAGCCCAGTGCGCCGGCGACGCCGATCGCGATGATCAGGAAGAGCACGATGGCGCGATGATTCAGCGCCCATTCGGTGAGGTTGAATGATTTCATCGGGAGGCCTCGAGTTCACGGGTCATGACAAGGGAGCCGACACGGGTCGTTGCATTGCGTGCGTTGTCGGGGGACGCTTCGGGCAGAGCTACGCGTAATCCGGGAGCCATCTTCTGAACACCCGCGACGACGATGAGCTGACCCGCTGGCGGCCCGGAGATCAGCGCCTCGTCGTTGCGATACGTGTGGACGGTGACAGCGAGCAGTTCGACCGTTCCGACCGGCTCAGTACCCGCGGGACGAACGACCCAGACCGCCGGCTGCCCCTTGTTCTGCGTGATGGCAGAGGCGGGGATCACTGCTGCCGCGGCTTCGGTGGTGGGTCGGTCGACGAGGAGCGTGGCGCTCGCGCCGAGCGGCAGCGGGCGCGGCGTCGCGGGCTTCAAACGAGCACGGAAGGTTCGCGTCGCCGCTGCTGCTTGCGGCGACAGTTCGCGGAGAACGACATCGAATGATTGATCGGGCGCACTCGTAAGCATGGCTTTGTAGCGCGACGACTTGAACACCGAGAGCTGATCTTCCGGCACGTTGACGACGATTTCCGGCTCGACCTCTTTCGCGATCGAGACGATCGGCAGTCCTTCGGCGACGACCTGGCCAACCTCGAACTTGACGCTCGTGACGACGCCGTCCTGCGATGCGCGGAGCGTCGTGTAATCGAGGCGATTCTTTGCGAGCTCGAGCTCCCGCGCCTTTCCTTCGGCCGCAGCGCGCGTCGTTTGCGCGTTGCTCTGCGCTTTCTCGTCATCGGAAGGACTGACGGAGCCGTCCTTCTTCAATGCCTCGAGGCGCAGCCGATCGGATTGCGCCTGGCGCGCCTGCGCCTGCGCGGCGACGAGCTGTTGTTGAGTCGCCTCGACCGCGAGCTTGTAATCGGTGGCGTCGAGCGTCGCGAGAACGTCGCCTTGCCGCACCTTCTGACCGACGTCGACTTTGCGGGTGACGACCTTGCCGCCGACACGGAATCCCTGGTCCACCTCGTAGCGCGCCTGGACGGAGCCGAAATAGCGATTTGTTTCCTGAGCCCTGTCGTAGCGGACTTCAGCGGTGCGCACGGCTCGAAGCGCCTCGGCTGGCGGCTTCTCCCGAGTGCACGCGGAAAGTATTGTGGTGCTGGATACGACGAGCAGTGCCGCGGTGAGAGAGGTTTTCAAGAGAGTTCCTCGTTGATGTGAGTTCAGGATTTGGGTGAGCGGTTCGTGGCCGCTGTAGCAGGCTGGGTCGGCTCGAACATTTCCCAGCCGCCGCCGAGCGCTTTGTAGAGCTGCACGGTGTCGAGCAACAGTTGCGTGTTGCTATCGTTCGCGCTGATGCGCACCGCAAGCCGCGCGCGCTGCGCGTCGAGCAGCGGAAGCAGATCGATCTGGCCGCGGTCGTAGAGCGATTGCGCGCGACTCAGTGCCGATTGCGCGGACGTGGCGGCGCTCTGGAGCGTTCGCTCGCGCTGGCGTTCCTGATCGAGCGAGACCAGCGCGCTCTCGACGTCTTCGAGCGCACGGACGATGCCGTGCTCGTACTGGAGCAGAGCTTCGGACTGCCCGCTTTCGGCCTGCTCGTTGATCGCTCGTGTGCGGCCGGCGTTGAATATCGGCATCGCAAGCAAACCGAAGACGTTCGTGAAACGCGTGGCGCCCAGACTGGCACCATTGAGCCCGACGCTCTGGCCCCCGAATGCGGCGCTCAGGAAAAGGCGCGGGAAATACTCTGCCTTCGCCGCCTGACGGCGGTAATTGGCGGCCTCGAGCTGCGCTTTCGCCGCGAGCAGGTCCGGCCGCCGCTCGAGGAGCGTCGCCGGCTGTCCGGCCGGTATGGTGGGCGCGGCGATTTCGGCCGGGTTCGGCACGATGTTCGCGGCATTGAACGCCTGGTCGCCGATGAGTACCGCGATGCGGTTTCGCGAAATCGCGGCGACCGTCTCGAGCGGTGGGATCGCGGCGTGCGCCCGCAACGCGTCGGTCTCGGCGCGCTCGACGTCGAACGGGGTTGCCAGGCCCGCGCGTTCGCGCGCCTTTACGAGGCGCAGCGTTTCGTCGTGTGCGGCGGCGATCGCGCGCAGCGTTTCGAGCTGGCGCAGCGCGCCGCGCAGCGTGAAGTAATTCGTCGCGACGTCAGTCATGACGAGCAGACGAACGCCGCGTTCGCCGTGTGCTGCGGCGAGCGTTTCCGCTGCCGACGCGGATGCGCCGGAGCGCAGGCGGCCGGCAAGATCGATTTCCCAGGACACATCGAGAGCGCCCGCGGCGACCTTCGCGTTGGGAACGACTTGCCTCTCGGTCGAGCTGTAGCCGCTGTTTTGCTTCACGCCTACGGCGCTGGCGCCGATGCTCGGGAAGAGCCACGAGCGGCTGATCGTCTCTCCCGCCCGTGCTGCGCGCAGGCGTTCGGCTGCAATCTTGACGTCGCGGTTCTCACGGGCGGCACGGCCTATCAAGTCGGAGAGCACCGGGTCGCCGTAGCTTTGCCACCACGCGATCTCCGGCTCCGTTGTCGTCACCGCGGCCGATGCATATCGGCTCGGCACCTGGACTGAAGACTTGAGGAATGGCGTCGAGCACCCGGCGAGGCCGAGCGCCATCGATGCCGCAAGCGCGGCCGCCGCAAGGCGGTGCGGTGCCGTCATGGACGTGGCGCGCTTTCCGCCTCGCGCCCACATCCTTTTTGCAGAAATGAAAGTGCTCATTGCATCTCCTCAAACCACCGTGAAGCCAGTCTAGAGAGCGAATCAGGAGAAGTCGTCAGCGAACCATCCGCGTTCGGTCTGGATTCCGTAAGACTGGGTACTTCCAACAGCTTCGGGTTGGCCATGGATCCCTCACGCGCGCGTTATGTCGTGGGCGCTCGACTGGAGGTCGCCCACCAGCGACTCGAGCAGCTCGCGCCCGGAAGAGAATTCGTGCTGCTTCCCCGTGATGACGTTCTCGAGACGTCCTGCAAGGGACCCCGGTTCTGCATCGCTGCGAAGCTTCAGCACGTAAGCGCGACGGCTGGGGTATTTGGAATCGGTATTGAGGGTCATAGGCAGCCTGTAAGGAGGTGGAAAACGTCGTCGACGTCCATTTCTTTTCCGATGGCCCGCAGCGTATTACCCGGCGCGCGGCGAGTCCTTAAGAAACGGTCAACAGATGGTCAGTGTTTCGTGGCGCACCGCTGTGACCGAATGCAGACGGTTCGCTGACGACTTCCCGCTCCGCGCGCACTACGCTGCGACTCTTGAACTAGCCGAGATCAGTCAGATGGACGTGAGGAAAGTTGGTGTAGCAGGCGCTTCGGCGATCCGAAGTATCGGCCGTGCCCGCTCCGGCGGGGGAAGGTGGAAGCATGCGAGCTCGGCCGCAAAACCGGCCGCGGGTTTTTTGACTACAGCGCAACTCGATAACCAACCATAACCATGGACGCGCCAGTCCTCAGTGCAGTGAGCGCAGTGGTCGGCTCGATTATCGGGCTTTCGGCGAGCGTCGCGACGAGCTGGGTAAGCCAGCGTTCCCAACTGAAGCGACAGGCGATCCAAGCGGAGATCAAGAAGCGCGAGACGCTCTACGCCGAATTCATCACCGAATGCTCGAAGCTTGCGATCGACGCGCTCGATCATTCTTTGGACAGCCCCGAGAAGATCCTCACCATCTATGCGCTCCAGAATCGGATCAGGCTCTGCGCATCGGAAAGCGTCGTCGCAGCGACGGAGCAGGTGATCGCATGGATCGGCCAGCAGTACATGAAGGAGAACCTCGCGCCCGGCGAATCGAGGCAACTGGTACTGAACGCATTTCACGATCCTCGGAAGCGCAACGACCCGCTGAAGCCATTCAGCGAGACCTGCAGGCATGAGCTCGAAACTTTGGCGGAGGCTGCATGAGCGGCAACGCTTTGGCGCTCACCGCCGTGCCCCTCTTCAGAAGCGAAGCGGAAGAGCTGGTGGTCGCGATCCCTGAACAGGGCATGGGCTTCCCTCTTCTCTCGCAGCCGCTCGAGCGCTTCGGGTTCGAAGACCACGGCTCGTACACGTCGATTCGGGTCGAGACACCCGGCACATGGCGCTGGAGCACGGTCGATGCCGCGTTTCTCTCGAACATCCTGCAGCGACTCGATCGGCCCGGCGAGAAGCTCACGCTGAGCGGATTGCCGGCCGAGCTCGCGAGTTTGCTCGAGCTCGCGCGGGCGACACCGCGTGCGACTGTACCCGAATCCGGAGCCCGGCCTTGCATCACTGCACGCATTGGTGTGCGCACGCTGGCGCGCGTAGCGGAGGCGAAAGCCTTCGTCAACCTCGTGGGCGAGGTGGTCCTCTGCATCCCGAGATTTTTCTTGGGCGCCGCGAAGGTTCGCCGCGCAGAGCTGATCGAAGTGCTGGCCGATTCGAGCAGCCGCGCGCTCCTGATCGTCGCGATCGTCAACGTACTGATGGGCGCCATCCTCGCATTCGTGGGCGCTGTGCAGTTGAAGGCGTTCGGGGCCGGGATCTACGTGGCGAATCTCGTCGGCATAGCCTCGGTGCGTGAGCTCACGCCGATTGTCACCGCGATCGTGCTCGCCGGCCGTACTGGCGCGAGCTTCGCGGCACGCATCGCGACCATGCAGGGCAACGAGGAGATCGACGCGCTGACGACGCTCGGCATCTCGCCCGTCGAGTTTCTCGTGCTCCCGCGTGTGCTCGCGCTCTCGCTGCTGATGCCGCTCCTGTACGTGTACGCCTGCGCGTTCGCACTGCTCGGGGGGCTCGTCGTTGCGATGCCAACCCTCGACATATCGACAACGGCGTACATGGCGCAGACGCAGCAGGCAATCGCCGCTGCGAACTTCGCGATCGGCGTTCTCAAGGCGCTCGTCTTCGGTGCGCTGGTTGCGCTCGTCAGCTGTCATTACGGGCTTCGCGCGCCGCGGAGCGCCGCCGGCGTTGGCTCCGCTACAACTTCGGCCGTCGTCGCATCGATCATCGGAGTCATCGCGCTCGACGCGGGGTTCGCCGTCTGCGCGAATGCGCTCGGTGTGTGAAGACATGAATACGACGCCGCTCCCACGCATCCGAGTCGAAGACGTGTCGCTCGGCTACGGCAGCAGCCTTGTCCAGCAGGGGGTGAGCTTCGACATTCCGAGCGGCGAGATCTTCGCGATTGTCGGCGACAGCGGCGCGGGAAAGAGTACGCTGCTCAAGGCCATGGTGGGACTCATCCCGGCAGCGAGCGGCCGTGTGCTGTTCGACGGCGTTTCGCTCGATGAGCGCATGCGTGACGGCGCGCCGCCGTTCGGCATTCTTTTTCAGAACGGCGCGCTGTGGTCCTCCATGACGTTACTCGAAAACATCATGGCGCCGATGGAGCTTCAGGATCACGCGACGCCGGCTGCACGGCCAGCGCTCGCGCGGTTCAAGCTTGCTCTCGTCGGACTCGCCGATGACGGGCACCGTTACCCGGCAAGCCTGAGCGGGGGCATGCGCAAGCGTGCAGCGCTTGCTCGCGCGCTCGCGCTCGATCAGAGCGTGCTTTTTCTCGACGAGCCGTCGGCGGGGCTCGATCCGCTCACCTCGCGACGCCTCGATGCACTTGTGCTGAGCCTTCGCGACGGCCTCGGCATCACCGTCGTGCTCGTCACGCACGAGCTCGCGAGCCTCTACAGCATTGCCGATCGCATGATTTTTCTCGATGGCGACGCGCATCGGCCGGTTGCGCTCGGGCGTCCCGCCGAGCTTGCGCACTCCGCGACAAGCGAGAAGGTGCGGGAGTTTCTGGCCGTCCGAGCACCGCAGGTGACAGCAGCATGAAAAAGACGTCACCCACGCTGATCGGTGTTTTCGTGCTCGGCGCGGCCGTGCTCGGGGTCGCAGCCGTGCTCTTCTTCGGAAGCGGCCTCTTCCATGAGAAACGCCTGCGAGCGGTGAGCTTCTTCAACGGCTCTGTCGCGGGATTGCGTGTCGGCGCGCCGGTCACCTTCCGCGGCGTGCCTGTCGGCGAAGTGAAGTCACTCGGTGTGCGTGTCATGCCCGATGGCCAGTCGATCATCCAGATCGGCATGGAGCTCGTGCCAGGCATGGTTGCGATCTATGGCGCAGATCGTGGCCAAGATGCGGATGTGCCAGCGCTCGTTGCGCGAGGTCTCACGGCGAAACTCGTCACGCAGAGTTTCGTCACCGGGCTCCTCAATGTCGAGCTTGCGTTCCGGCCAGGCGCGCATGCCTCGGGGCTCGGCGACATAAGGGCGCTCGAGATCCCGACCGTGCCGGGCGATCTCGAGGCGCTCACGCGGCAGCTTCAGACGGTAGACATTGCCGCAACAGTCGACTCACTGCAGCGGACCCTCGCATCGCTGAATGCGATTCTGACGAGCCCCTCCATCGATCAGGCCGTGCGTGATCTGCCGGAAATCACGGCAGCCCTCAAACACACGGCCGCGACGGTCGATCGCGAAGTGACCGCGCTCTCCGGCACGGGGCGCGCCGCGCTGAGCGGCACCGAGGCGGCAGTGAAGAAGACGCTCTCGTCCGTCGACACGCTCGCGGCACATCTCGACACCGAGACGGCAAGCACGCTCGCAACGCTGCGCGTGACGCTCGAAAACGCGAACGCAACGCTTGACGGCACACGCACGCTTCTCGATCCGCAGGGCGAAACCGTGATTAATGTGCAGCGCGCCATAGACGATCTCGCCGCAACCGCTGCCCGCATGCGTAGCTTCGCGGAGCGGGTCGATCGCAACCCCAGTGTGCTCGTCCGAGGCAGGTGACTCGATGCGCGATCTGACCCACGTCTCGATCGTGATTGCGGCACTTGCGCTTGCGGGCTGTGCATCGCCGCCCGCAAAGCTCGTTGTGCTGCCCGCGCCCTCGTCGATGGCAACGGTTCCGCAAGAGACATCCGGGTCCAACATCCTGCTGCGATCGGTGACTGTGCCGGGCTATCTCGAGACATTTCCGGTTGTTACAGGCCGCACCAACGGGGCACTCGTCGTATCTGACAGCACGGAATGGGCGGAACGGTTTTCGGACGGTGTCACACGCGTCCTGCGCGACGCGCTGGCACGCCGGGTCGGAGCGGAACGCGTGCTGATCGCGCGCGATGGGCGCATCCCCGATGCTGATCTTACGATCGAGTTCCTGTCTCTAGATCCTGTTGCCGGGATGCTCAATCTCGATGCGCGATGGTTTTTCGCCTGCGCGGTGCGAGCTCAGAGCAGAGGCGGGCGCACGCATCTTGAGGTACCGGTCGCACGTCCCACGCCTGAGGCTGTTGCAGACGCCACGACCGCGGCGCTGACGCGCCTCGCAGACGAGCTTGCGACCCAAATGCCGTGCGCCGAACAGCCGCAGCGACACGCGATCCGCGCTAAGGGAGAGGCGCCGTGAGGGCACTCATGCTGGCTGTACTCTTAATGGCGGCCCTGCTGTCCCTCAGTGGGTGCACGTCGAGCGGACCGACGAACGACGGCTTCGCCTGGCGAGACGCGGACGCGGGCTTGTCGCGATATACCCGCATTATCCTCGAGCCGGTCGAGATTGATCGCAGGACGGGAGCAAGCTTCGGCGGCGCGAGCGACCGTGAGCTGCAGCACCTCACCGAGTTCACGCGCCACGAGTTCGTTTTCTTCGCGCAACCCTATGTCGCGAC
>JAQGNH010000347.1 GCA_028291945.1 Betaproteobacteria bacterium | reverse complement strand
AACACGAACTTTTCGTCCGGCGTTACAGGGATGAAATTAACGAGTTCGGGCGAGGGTTTGTATTCAACCGTCTGCTGTCGCTGCTCCGGTTTAGTGAAAGTCTTACGCATACATTGTGGTAATTCGGGATCGACATAATCACCGACGAAGCGCAGCATTCTTTTGGCGTACTCGTGTCCTTGTTCTGCAGCTAGTCCAAAAAAGAAAGACGCCATATTGTCGTCGCGTGGCACACCCCGGCCATTCGCGTACATCCAGCCGAGACTGTACTGGGCTTCGGCGTCTCCGTGCCGCGAGGCGTCACAGTACAGTTGGGCCGCGAGCTCCGGATTTTTGTCAGCGCCTTCACCGTGTTCATAGGCGCGTGCCTGATTTCGGAGCGTTTCTGCAAAAGTCAAACTCTTCCATTCGCCAGCGGCGGCGAAAATAGAAGAAGACAAACAGCAACAGGTCAATGCGAAAGCGGACAGCAAACGCCGCATAAACACCCGCCTACAGTTGTTTCTGTGAAGCATCAATCCTTACTGTAACCCATTCGAGCCGGGCGACCGTATTGACCGGCGGCGTTGGCGTCAGCCCGCGCGGCGACTGCGCGATCAGCGCGGGCTGCTTCCTTTCGCGGTTCACCAAGCACTATCCGTGGGTGCACCTCGACATCGCGGGAACGGCGACGAAGCGGCGAGGACAAGGGCGCGACGGGCAGGCCGGTGGCGCTTCTTGCGCATTTCCTCGCAGGCCGCGCGGCCGGCTGAGCTGCAAGCACTTCGGAATTAGACACGGGCCGGTGATGCTCGAGCGCATCGGCGACCGCATCGATCATTTGCTTGTTGGCGAGCATGCCGAGCTTCACCGCGAAGACAAAGGGGTCAGGCTCAAATAAAACCGTTTCCGTTTACAGTGCCACAAAGTCGAGCCTAGCCCCTTTTCCCTTTCTCCTCGCGGTCCCAAGGGGAGAGCCACGATGCTGTCCGCGGGTAGACACGCTTCGGCGGAACGTCTATCTTTTTCACATCCAACGACGAGGGCGTTCCCTATGCAATACAGATTTGCTCTTCTCGCTACGTTTGCCTTCGCCGCAGCTTGCGCGGTTCCAGCCGCCGCCGCCCCGCCCAGCGTCGAGATGACGTGGATGTCGATCGCCAACTGGTACTTCAAGATCGGCGACAAGCGGATCGTAATGGACGGCTACATCACGCGCGTGCCACAGAGCCTGTTCATCGCGTCGCCGGTGTTCCCGAAGGACCTGTATACGTTCACGACGGGGCCTTCCGGTGTCGACCTACCTGCGATCACGCGCGTCAAAAACGCGATGCTCGGCACCGACAAGCTCGACCTGCTGCTCGCCGGTCACGCCCACTGGGACCACAGCTGGGACACGCCGGCGTGGTCGCGCCTGACCGGCGCGCCGATGATGGGCAGCCTGTCGGCGTGCCTGCAGGCGAGTGCTCAGGGCGTCACGGGCGATAGCTGCCGGGTCGTCAGCGGCGCCGAGCGGTTCGAGCTCGGCGGAGGCGTTACGATGCGCGTCGTGCGCTGGAACCACAGCGGCGATAACACCAACCCGATTCAGCATTTCGCGCGAGAACTGTACCGGCCGCCCGTGCCCGACGCCGTGACCGGCGGGCTCCGCGCCGGCGTCGGCGAGGACTATCCTAACGGCGGCGGCAACCGCGCCTTTCTGTTCACCGTCGATTCGCCGGATGGCAAGCTCGCGTTGTTCGTCAACAACTCGGCCAGCGCCTTTGATCTCGACAAGGACATTATCGTCGACGGCGTCAGCTACGGCTCGCCGCTGAGCAATCTCGCGGCAGCGATGAAGGACGCCGGCTTGACACAGGTCGACGCCTGGATCGCGACGGGCGGCGAGCCGGTTGCGAAAATGGTAGTCCCCCTGATCCATCCGAAGGTGTACGTGCCGAGCCATTGGGACGGACTCTTCAATCCATTCTGGCCCGGCATGCCGTATCCGTTCAAGGACGACGCGCTGCGTACCTATCTTGACACCCAGAAGATCCCGCTACTGGCCCAAACGCAGTACTTCGATAAATTCGTGCTCACGCCGGCTGGCGTCACGCGCGACGCCAACCACGCCGTCAAGAGCGCACTCGGCTTCGCCGACGTGCAGCGGTTCAGCCGCGTGCTGCTCGACGCGGTCGACGAGGTCGCATCGACCAGCGTCGGCGACGATTGCGGCGAAGGCTTCGCGCCGCCGAGCCCGTGGGCGCGAGCGTTCGCGGTACTCCAGCAGCGCGGCATTGGCAATCCGGTACGACCCTGAATGGAAGAGGTCGGTTTTTCCACCATGTCTGCGCGCAACGGCCGCCGACGCCAAGCCCGCTCTACCACGTTTGCGAGATCGACGAGATCAGTGTCAGAGGTCTTCAATCACCCGCAAACCAAGTCCCCACGCAGGAATGCAATAGCCACCTTCTCAGATCGCCGTTGGCGACGCAACGGGCGCTACCGGGACGACGGCTTTCAGCGGCCCTGACCGCGTGTCCGCATTTGGCCCAGACCCGCCGCCTGCGCTAGGTCATCAATCTCCTCTAACCCCAGCGCCAGCAACCCGGTTGTGAACCGCTCCACTTCCGCATCGCTCGGCATCAGATACGGTTTGCGCAGCCCGCCCTCGCCGCCGGGTAGCTTGAACACTTTCAGCGCCATCTTCTGCCAGCGTGCGCCACGCCACTGCTCCACGAAACGGGTGAAGCGGTGCAGGTCCGCGTAGATCCGGTTGGCCGCCGCGAGGTCGCCGCGCTCGTAGCAATCGACGTACTGCCGGCATGTCTTGGGAATGAAGTTGCACTGGTTGACAGAGAGGCCGGTCGCGCCTAGGCCGAGTGTGTGGAGCGATCCCGCGAGCGGGACGTTCATGCCTACGTCGCGCTTCAGCGCATCCTTGAGATCGATGAAGTACGCATCTCCGTCGAGGCCGTTCAGTGTCACTGACTCGACGTGGGGATAGCGGTTGCAGAGGTCGGCGATCAACCGTGCCTTTATCGAATAGCCCTGAATCGGATTCGGTGCCAGCGTCACCCGGTGCTTGATGGCCGTGAGCACCTCGTCGAAATAGGCGATCAGCTCCCCGTCGGTCGGCCGATAGCCGTGCAGCGAAGCCGGGCCGTAGAGGTTGACGATGTCGACGCGCGCCTCGATCGCCAGCCGGGAGTAATCGATGGCCTCCTGGGCCGTGCGCACCTCCGGCATGTTGGCATACACCGGGACCTTGCCCCGGCACACCGCCACGCCGATCTGGTAGACCCGGCGGACCTCATCCCGGGACAGCGAGTTGGCCTCGCCCGAGCCGCCGCTGGCCACGAAGGGGCCGATCCTGAACTCGACGAAGCGTTGGAGCGACTCGCGGTAGGCATCTTCATCCAGCGCCTTGGTCGCGGTGAACAGGGTGCAGTTGCGGGCGAGCAGGTTGATCGCCGACATCTTCGTCGTCTCCTTGGGCGCAAGTCGCGCCCGCTACATCAGCTTCGTGTTTTCGAGCTGCAGCGAACCTACGGGAAGGATACTCTCGTGATATTACGTCGGAGCGGGACGCAGCCGTCCTGACGCACCTCGCGCATCCGCACTTAGCGTTCCGGCAAAAGCGATCCTCACGCTGCGCGAAGTGCGCTTCTGGCGGAAAATCGCGCGCATCATTGCGCGCGTCTTGCAATGGTGAAAGGATCTACCAGGGGAGGACTGTGATGAAAGTAGGATCGAACGGATACACGTACGAGCTCGTCGAGGATTTTGCGAGGTTGCCCGCGAGCGA
>JAQGNH010000473.1 GCA_028291945.1 Betaproteobacteria bacterium | reverse complement strand
CGAGGGCGGCCGCACCGTGGGTGCGGGCGTGGTAGCGAAGGTTATCGAGTAACGAAGTGCGTGAATCGTGAGGCGTGAGCTGTGAATCGTATATTCACTACCCACGAATCACCAATCACGAATCACGAGGTTGAATAGGCCAGTAGCTCAATTGGCAGAGCGTCGGTCTCCAAAACCGAAGGTTGGGGGTTCGAGGCCCTCCTGGCCTGCCACACCGGCGGGAACTTCTGCGGCGTGAGTGACTCTTAGGATGCCCGACCGGGCGTAAGTGGATGGCGGATAAAATAAAAATAGCGCTGGCGGCATTGTTGGTGGTGGCGGGACTTGCGGGGTTTTATTACTTTGCGGACAGCCCGGCTATCGTGCGCCTGGGTTCCGTCCTGGCGGGCTTGGCGGCTGCAGCTTTCGTTTTCTGGACAACCGCACCGGGCAAGCACTTTTATGTATATGCGCAGGAGTCCGTCGCCGAAACTCGAAAAGTCGTTTGGCCGACTCGCAAAGAGACTATTCAGACCACGGCGATCGTGTTCGCTTTCGTGGTGATCATGGCGTTGTTTCTGTGGGCCGTGGACGCGAGCCTGCTGTGGATTGTCAAAAAGCTCATAGGCCAGGGTGAATGATGAGTAAGAAGTGGTATGTCGTGCACGCCTACTCGGGCTTCGAGAAAAGCGTGCAGCGCACGCTTTTGGACCGCATTCAGCGTGCCGGAATGCAGGAACAGTTCGGCCAGATCCTGGTGCCGGTCGAGGAGGTGGTCGAGATGAAAAGCGGCCAGAAGAATATCAGCGAGCGCAAGTTCTTCCCCGGCTACGTGCTGGTCGAGATGGACATGACCGACGACAGTTGGCATCTGGTCAAGAACACGCCCAAAGTGACCGGCTTCGTGGGCGGCACCGCTACCAAGCCGACGCCGATTTCCGAGAAGGAAGTACAGAACATCCTGCACCAGATCCAGGAAGGGGTCGAGAAGCCGCGGCCCAAGGTTCTGTTCGAAGTGGGTGAGGCGGTGCGCGTCAAAGACGGGCCCTTCGCCGATTTCCACGGCAATGTGGAAGACGTCAACTACGACAAGAACAAGCTGCGGGTGTCGGTGACGATTTTCGGCCGCTCGACGCCGGTGGAACTGGATTTCGGGCAGGTTGAGAAGGCGTAATTGGTAAGCGGAAGTAGCGGTAAGCCGTGTTTGTTGTTTAGCTGTGGTTGTTTGACGGGGAGGGCGCTTCGAGCGTCCGCTTGCACCCAAGGAGATCCAAATGGCAAAGAAAGTCGTCGCACTCATCAAGCTTCAAGTGCCGGCGGGCAAGGCGAATCCGTCGCCGCCTATCGGCCCCGCGCTTGGCCAGCGCGGTCTCAATATCATGGAATTCTGCAAGGCGTTCAACGCCCAAACGCAGAAAATGGAACCCGGTCTGCCGGTCCCGGTCGTGATTACCGCGTACGCGGACAAGAGCTTCACTTTCATCATGAAGACGCCGCCTGCGTCGGTGCTCATACGGAAGGCCGCGAAGATCGAAAAAGGCAGCCCTCGTCCCAACACGGACAAAGTGGGCCGCATCAGCCGTGCTCAGGTCGAGGAGATCGCGAAGGCCAAGATGCCTGATCTTACGGCGGCCGATCTCGACGCTGCGGTCAAGACGATTGCTGGCAGCGCACGCAGCATGGGCATCGAAGTGGAGGGCGTATAAATGGCGCACGAATCGAAGCGTTACAAAGGGCTGCGCAGCAAGATCGAGCCGATGAAGCTCTATGCTGTGCAGGACGCGCTCAAGATCATCAAGGACAACGCTACGGCAAAGTTCAACGAGTCGATCGATGTCGCGATCAATCTCGGTATCGATGCGAAGAAATCCGACCAGGCTGTGCGCGGCTCGATCGTGTTGCCGCAGGGCACTGGAAAGAGCGTGCGCGTGGCCGTGTTTGCACAAGGCGATCGGGCGCAGCAGGCGCGTGACGCCGGCGCCGACCTCGTCGGTTTCGATGATCTTGCAAATGAGATCAAGGGCGGGAAGATCGACTTTGACGTCGTGATCGCCACACCGGACGCAATGCGCGTGGTGGGTCAGTTGGGACAGATACTGGGTCCGCGCGGCCTCATGCCGAATCCGAAAGTCGGTACGGTGACGCAGGACGTCCCGACGGCAGTCAAGAACGCGAAAGCGGGGCAGGTGCAGTACCGCACGGACAAAGCAGGTATCGTCCAATGCACGATCGGTCGCGCCTCGTTCACCGTGGAAGCGCTCGAAGAAAACTTCAAAGCGCTGGTGGACGCCGTTAACAAAGCGCGTCCGACGACCGCCAAAGGTATTTTCCTGAAGAAAGTTTCTGTCTCGAGCACTATGGGAATCGGGATCAGAGTCGATCAGGCGAGTCTCGCGCAGCAGGCGCATTAGGATTGTTGGATCCTGGACAGCGCTGCGTCGCGCGAGTGTCCAGGACTGTTGGCTTTGGGCTGCCGGCGGAGCATCGTCGGCAGGTTGTCAAAGACCGTTGGGATCGAAGGTGCCAGGTACGGACCGGAGATTTAATCGCGCAGTTGGTCGATGCGGCCCAACGCAGACGGTGCACCCGAGGACAGGTATGAATGTCATGTCTGCTCCTGGTACTAAGGTCGCCGTAGGGTTGAATGCGGAATGCGGAATGATGGATGAGGAATGGCGTCATGGCCGGTTGGTCCTTATCCATTGCTCGTGCTTCATCATTCATCATTAACGTTAAGGAGAAAGACCTTGGGTCTTAATCTGGAGCAAAAGCAGGCGGTCGTGGCCGAGGTGAGCGAGCAAGTGTCGCGCGCCCAGGCCATCGTGTTGGCCGAATACCGCAGCCTCCCCGTGGGAAACATGACCGAGTTGCGCAAGAGAGCGCGCAATTCGGGCATTTACCTGCGTGTTCTGAAGAACACTTTGGCACGCCGTGCCGTTGCTGATACCCCGTTTGCGGGACTGACCGAGATGATGATCGGGCCCCTCGCTTATGGTATTTCGGCCGACCCGGTTGCAGTCGCCAAGATACTGCATGAGTTTTCGAAGGAGAACAGCGAGAAGTTCACCATCAAAGCGGGCGCCATGCCGAACGTCGTCATGACGCCGGACCAGGTGGCCCAGCTCGCCAAAATGCCGAGCCGCAAAGAGTTGCTCGCCATTCTCCTGGGAACCATGCAAGCGCCGGTCGCGAAGCTCGCACGCACCTTGAACGAGGTGCCTGGCAAGTTCGTGCGCACGCTTGCAGCAGTTCAGGAACAAAGGGAAAAACAGGCTGCCCCTGAGGCTGCCTGAGGCGGAATCGGACAACCTAACACTCTGACTACATTCAGGAGATAGACATGGCAGTTGCCTCAACAGAAATTCTCGACGCGATTTCGAACATGACCGTGCTCGAGCTGTCACACCTTATTAAGGAAATGGAAGACAAGTTCGGCGTGTCCGCTGCGGCCGCGACGGTTGCGGCTGCGCCTGCGGCGGCTGGTGCAGCACCAGCGGCGGCTGAAGAGAAGACCGAGTTCAACATTATGCTCACCGCTGCGGGCCCGAACAAAGTCAACGTGATCAAAGTCGTGCGTGCGGTCACCGGTCTCGGGCTCAAAGAAGCCAAGGACCTCGTCGATGGTGCGCCTAAAGCCGTTAAAGAAGGTATTCCGAAGGCGGACGCAGAAGCGATCGCCAAGCAGATCACCGAAGCTGGCGGCAGCGCTGAAATCAAGTAAAGGCTCGTGCGGAAATTGGCTGGCGGGCGACCGCCAGCCTTTCCCTTTTTTAGATGCTTAACAAGATGCTCGCAGGCTCACACGCTTCCGTCATTTTGTCAGGTGTAAGAGGTTATACGTCCCAAGGTGCCGTGCCCTCGTGCGAGAGCGCGACTGTGGCATCGCGCAGCAGCGCGATTGTTCCGTCGTGCTACCGAGTGATTGTGGATTCGCGGTTCTTTGCGACCTGTAACTTTCGCTCATTTTTGTTATCCGTAACTCTGCCCCGGAGTTGATATGGCGTATTCATTTACCGAGAAGAAACGTATCCGTAAGAGTTTTGCGAAGCGCAACGTGGTTCTGCCGGTACCGTTTCTGCTCGCGACCCAGCTCGAGTCTTACGCAGCTTTCCTGCAGGAGCATGTTGCTCCTGAGGCGCGCAAGAACGAAGGACTGCAAGCTGCCTTCAAGTCGATTTATCCGATCGAAAGCCATTCTAAGAATGCGCGGCTCGAGTTCGTCAGCTACATGCTGGGCGAGCCTCCGTTCGATGTGAAAGAGTGTCAGCAGCGGGGGCTCACCTATGCCGCACCGCTGCGCGCCAAGGTACGCCTCGTCATCATGGACAAAGAGGCCGCCAAACCGACGCCAAAAGAGGTCAAGGAGCAGGAAGTCTACATGGGTGAGATTCCGCTCATGACCTCCACCGGCTCGTTCGTGATCAACGGCACCGAGCGCGTCATCGTGTCGCAGCTTCACCGCTCCCCTGGCGTGTTCTTCGAGCACGACCGGGGCAAGACGCATTCGTCCGGCAAGCTGCTTTTCTCCGCGCGCGTGATCCCCTATCGTGGCTCGTGGCTCGACTTTGAATACGACCCGAAGGATTACCTGTACTTCCGCGTCGACCGCCGCCGCAAAATGCCGGTTACAACGCTGTTGAAGGCGCTGACTTATACGCCCGAGCAGATTCTGAAGGAGTTCTTCGCGTTCGACACGTTCCACCTGGCGAAAGACGCCGTGGAGTTCGAGCTGGTGCCTGACCGTATGCGCGGTGAAATCGCGCGGTTCGATATCGGCGCCAAGGGCAAGCAGATCGTCGCCAAGGACAAGCGCATCACCGTCAAACACGTGCGCGAAATGGAGCAGGCGGGGCTCACGCGCATTGCAGTGCCCGAGGATTTTCTGTTGGGCCGCACTCTCGCCCAAAATGTGATCGACACCTCCACGGGCGAAGTGCTGGCGAACGCGAACGACGAAATCACGGAGACCGTGCTTGCCAAGCTGCGCGAGGCAGGGGTCGAGCGTATTCAGACGATTTACACGAACGACCTGGATCAAGGGCCTTACATTTCGTCGACGCTGCGCATCGATGAGACCGCCGACCAGCTGGCGGCGCAAGTTGCGATCTATCGCATGATGCGCCCTGGCGAGCCGCCCACCGAAGAAGCTGTCAAAACGCTCTTCAATGGCCTGTTTTTCTCGGAAGACCGCTACGACCTCTCGGCTGTCGGGCGCATGAAGTTCAACCGCCGCGTAGGCCGCCAGGAGCTCGAAGGCCCCGGCACGCTCTCGCCCGATGACATCGTCGCGGTCATCAAGATCCTCGTCGACCTGCGTAACGGTCGCGGGGAGATCGATGATATCGACCATCTCGGCAATCGCCGTGTGCGCTCGGTGGGTGAGCTTGCGGAGAATCAGTTCCGTGCGGGCCTGGTGCGCGTGGAACGTGCGGTCAAGGAACGCCTGTCGCAGGCCGAGTCCGAAAACCTCATGCCGCACGACCTGATCAACGCGAAACCGGTTTCGGCCGCCATCCGCGAATTCTTTGGTTCGTCTCAGCTGTCGCAGTTCATGGATCAGACGAACCCGCTGTCCGAGATCACGCACAAGCGTCGCGTTTCGGCGCTCGGACCGGGCGGGCTTACGCGTGAGCGCGCCGGCTTCGAAGTGCGCGACGTGCATCCCACGCATTACGGGCGCGTATGCCCGATCGAAACGCCGGAAGGCCCGAACATCGGCCTGATCAATTCGCTCGCGCTGTACGCGCGCACCAATACGTATGGCTTCCTCGAGACGCCGTATCGGAAGGTGAAGGACGCTGCCGTTACGGACGAGATCCATTATCTGTCCGCGATCGAAGAAGGCCAGTACATGATTGCGCAGGCGAATGCCGCGCTGAACGAGAAGAACCAGTTCACGGACGAGCTCGTGTCCTGCCGTAACCGCAACGAGTTCACGCTGTCGAGCCCCGACCGTATCGAGTACATGGACGTGGCGCCATCGCAGGCGGTATCGGTTGCGGCGTCGTTGATTCCGTTCCTCGAGCACGACGACGCGAACCGCGCGTTGATGGGCTCGAACATGCAGCGCCAGGCGGTGCCTTGCCTGCGTGCAGAGAAACCGCTCGTCGGCACGGGTCTCGAGCGCACCGTCGCGATCGACTCGGGCACTGCGGTGCAGGCGCGTCGTGGCGGCGTGGTGGATTACGTCGACGCCGGCCGTATCGTCGTGCGCGTGAACGATGACGAAACCTCCGCAGGTGAAGTGGGGGTGGACATCTACAACCTGGTCAAGTACCAGCGTTCGAACCAGAACACGAACATCAACCAGCGTCCGCTCGTTAAAGTGGGCAATCGGATCTCGGGCGGTGACGTCGTGGCGGACGGTGCCTCGACCGATACCGGTGAGCTCGCGCTGGGTCAGAACATGCTGGTCGCGTTCATGCCCTGGAACGGCTACAACTTCGAGGACTCGATCCTGATCTCGGAGCGCGTGGTCGCGGAAGAGCGCTTTACTTCGATCCACATCGAAGAGCTGTCGGTCGTTGCGCGCGATACCAAGCTGGGACCGGAAGAGATCACGCGCGACATTTCGAATCTGTCGGAAAACCAGCTCGCGAACCTCGACGAGTCCGGCATCATCTACATCGGTGCTGAAGTCGAAGCGGGCGACGTGCTGGTCGGCAAAGTTACGCCGAAAGGCGAGACGCAGCTGACGCCGGAAGAGAAGCTGCTGCGGGCGATCTTCGGTGAGAAAGCTTCGGATGTGAAAGACACGAGCCTGCGCGTGCCTTCGGGCATGTCGGGCACGGTGATCGACGTGCAGGTGTTCACGCGTGAAGGTATCGAGCGCGACAAGCGTGCGCAACAGATCATCGATGACGAGCTCAAGCGGTACAAGAAAGACCTCGCGGACCAGCTGCGTATCGTCGAGAACGACATGTTCGAGCGTCTCGAGCGGCTGCTGACTGGCAAAGTCGCGAACGGCGGGCCGAAGAAGCTGGCGAAAGGCACCAAGATCACGAAGGAGTACCTGGACGATAACGAGCGCCATTCGTGGTTCGACATTCGCCTCGCCGCCGATGACGTGAGCCAGCAGATGGAGCAGCTGCAGGAAAGCCTCAAGCAGACGCAGACGCTCTTCGACAAGGCTTACGAGGAAAAGCGCAAGAAACTGACGCAAGGCGACGAGCTGCCGCCGGGCGTGCAGAAAATGGTGAAGGTGTATCTCGCGGTGAAGCGCCGGCTGCAACCGGGCGACAAGATGGCAGGACGTCATGGCAACAAAGGCGTGATCTCGAAGATCACCCCGATTGAAGACATGCCGCACATGGCCGATGGCACTCCGGTCGACATCGTGTTGAATCCGCTGGGCGTGCCTTCGCGCATGAACGTGGGCCAGATCCTCGAGACGCATCTGGGCTGGGCAGCGAAAGGACTGGGCCGGCGCATTGGCGAGCTCCTGAAAGAGCATCAAAACACGGTTGAGCTGCGTGGCTTCCTCGACAAGATCTACAACGGAAGCGGCCGCTCCGAGGACCTCGGTTCCCTCACGGATGGCGAAGTGATCGAGCTCGGTGAGCATTTGACTGCGGGGGTGCCCTTCGCGACCCCGGTGTTCGACGGCGCGACGGAAAAAGAGATCAGGCAAATGCTGGATCTCGCGTATCCGAACGACGATGAGCGCACGAAGAAAGTCGGCTTCACGCCGAGCAAGACGCAGGTCACGCTGTATGACGGACGCACGGGCGACCCGTTCGAGCGGCCGGTGACAGTGGGGTATATGCACATGCTGAAGCTGCACCACCTGGTCGATGACAAGATGCACGCGCGCTCTACGGGCCCGTACAGCCTCGTCACGCAGCAACCGCTGGGCGGTAAGGCGCAGTTTGGCGGACAGCGCTTCGGTGAGATGGAGGTCTGGGCGCTGGAAGCGTACGGTGCGGCGTACACGCTGCAGGAAATGCTTACAGTCAAGTCGGACGATACCGAAGGTCGGCGCAAGGTGTACGAGTCGATCGTCAAAGGCGATCACCGCATCGAAGCGGGTATGCCGGAGTCGTTCAACGTGCTTGTGAAGGAGATCCGCTCCCTCGCGATCGACATCGATCTCGACCACAACCGTTATTAAAGCGGCGCGAAAGAAATTGCAGCGAATTTGCAGGAAAGTTAGATCACCGAAAGCGTAGAGCTGACGGCTGAAACCGGAGGTTTCAATGAAAGCATTGCTGGATCTGTTCAAGCAGGTAACACAGGAAGAGGAATTCGACGCGATCAAAATCGGGCTGGCATCGCCCGAAAAGATCCGCTCGTGGTCGTATGGCGAAGTGAAGAAGCCGGAGACGATCAATTACCGCACGTTCAAACCCGAGCGTGACGGCCTGTTCTGCGCCAAGATTTTTGGTCCAGTGAAGGATTACGAATGCTTGTGCGGCAAGTACAAGCGTTTGAAGCATCGCGGCGTTATCTGCGAAAAGTGCGGCGTCGAAGTGACGTTGTCGAAAGTCCGCCGCGAGCGCATGGGCCACATCGAGCTCGCGAGCCCGGTCGCGCACATCTGGTTCCTGAAGTCGCTGCCGTCGCGTCTGGGCATGGTGCTCGACATGACGCTCCGCGACATCGAGCGCGTGCTGTACTTCGAAGCCTATGTCGTGATCGACCCGGGCATGACGCCGCTCAAGCGGGGTCAGCTCATGACCGAAGACGACTATCTCGCGAAAGTGGAAGAATTTGGCGACGATTTCAGTGCCGCGATGGGCGCTGAAGGCGTGCGCGAGCTATTACGCAACCTCGACCTCAAACATGAGATCGAAACGCTGCGCGTCGAGCTCGCCGCGACGAGCTCCGACACGAAGATCAAGAAAATCGCCAAGCGTCTGAAAGTGCTCGAAGCGTTCCAGAAATCGGGCATCAAGCCGGACTGGATGATCATGGAAGTGCTGCCAGTGCTGCCGCCGGAGCTGCGTCCGCTGGTGCCGCTCGATGGCGGCCGCTTTGCAACGTCGGACCTCAATGACTTGTATCGTCGGGTGATCAACCGCAACAACCGGTTGAAGCGCCTGCTCGAGCTCAAAGCGCCCGAGATCATTGTGCGCAACGAAAAGCGCATGCTGCAGGAAGCCGTGGATTCCCTGCTCGACAACGGTCGCCGCGGTAAGGCGATGACGGGTGCGAACAAGCGTCCGCTGAAATCGCTCGCAGACATGATCAAAGGTAAAGGCGGACGTTTCCGTCAGAACCTGCTCGGAAAACGCGTCGACTACTCCGGCCGCTCGGTCATCGTGGTCGGTCCGCAACTGAAGCTGCACCAGTGCGGTCTGCCGAAGAAAATGGCGCTCGAGCTGTTCAAGCCGTTCATTTTCCACAAGCTCGAAGTCATGGGCCTGGCGACGACCATCAAAGCTGCGAAACGCATGGTCGAGTCTGAAGAAGCGATCGTGTGGGACATCCTGGAAGAGGTGATCCGCGAGCACCCGGTCATGCTGAACCGTGCGCCGACATTGCATCGTCTGGGGATTCAGGCATTCGAGCCGGTGTTGATCGAAGGCAAGGCGATCCAGCTGCATCCACTGGTTTGCGCGGCATTCAACGCCGACTTCGACGGTGACCAGATGGCGGTGCACGTGCCGCTTTCCCTCGAAGCGCAGATGGAAGCGCGCACGTTGATGTTGTCCTCGAACAACATTCTCTCGCCCGCCAATGGCGAGCCGATCATCGTGCCATCGCAAGACATCGTGCTCGGGCTCTACTACGTCACGCGCGAGAAGGTCGCCGCGCGCGGTGAAGGCTCCTACTTCATCAACGTGTCGGAAGCCTCGCGCGCTTATGAAACCGGCGAAGTCGAGATCAATGCGCGTATCAAGATCCGCATCAAGGAGTTCGAGTTCGACGAAGAGGGTAACAAGCGTGAGAAAACGACGCGCTACGAAACCACGGTGGGCCGCGCCTTGCTGTCGGAGATCCTGCCGGCAGGACTGCCTTTCGAGCTCATCAACAAGTCGCTCAAGAAGAAAGAGATCTCCAAGCTGATCAACGCGGCTTTCCGCCGCTGCGGGCTGCGCGAAACGGTCATTTTCGCGGACAAGCTCATGTACACGGGCTTCTCCATGGCAACGCGCGCCGGTCTTTCGATCGCTGTGGATGACATGCTCGTACCGCAGCAGAAGGACGCGATCATCGCCGAAGCCGAGAAAGAAGTGCAGGAGATCGAGAAGCAGTACACGAGCGGTCTCGTCACGCAGGGCGAGCGTTACAACAAGGTCGTGGATATCTGGGGTCGCGCGGGTGACCTCGTCGCTAAAGCGATGATGGAGCAGCTCTCAGTCGAGCCTGTGATGGACTGGGATCCCAAGGCAGGCAAGCACGTGCAGCGCAAGGGCGCCAAAGGCGAGCCAGTGATGCAGGAATCGCTCAATTCGATTTACATGATGGCGGACTCCGGCGCCCGCGGTTCCGCGGCGCAGATTCGGCAGCTCGCCGGCATGCGCGGTCTCATGGCGAAGCCGGACGGCTCGATCATCGAGACGCCGATCACGGCGAACTTCCGTGAAGGTCTGAACGTGCTGCAATACTTCATCTCGACGCACGGCGCGCGCAAAGGCCTGGCCGACACCGCGTTGAAGACGGCGAATTCGGGTTATCTCACGCGTCGTCTGGTTGACGTCACTCAGGACCTGGTTGTCACTGAAGACGATTGTGGTACCACGCAAGGTGTTGCGATGAAAGCGCTGATCGAAGGCGGCGAAGTGGTCGAGTCGCTCCGCGAGCGTATTCTCGGCCGTGTTGCTGCAGCCGATATCTATAGCCCGGAAACCGGTGAGAACCTCTTCGAAGCGAATATGCTGCTCGACGAAGACGCAGTGGACGGCATCGAAGCAGCCGGCATCGATGAAGTGAAAGTGCGCACTCCGCTCACATGCGAGACGCGGCATGGTCTGTGCGCGAAGTGCTATGGCCGCGATCTGGGCCGGGGCTCGCCAGTGAACGTCGGCGAGGCAGTCGGTGTTATCGCTGCGCAATCGATCGGGGAGCCGGGCACGCAGCTCACGATGCGTACCTTCCATATCGGCGGTGCGGCGTCGCGGACGGCGGTAGCGAGTCAGGTCGAAAGCAAGTCGAACGGCGTTGTTCGCTACGAATCCGGTATGCGCTACGTGACGAATCAGCGCGGAGACCTCGTTGCGATTTCGCGTAACGGTGAAGTCGTGATCCAGGACGAGAGCAACCGCGAGCGCGAGCGTCACAAGGTGCCGTATGGTGCGATGCTGCTGATACGCGATGGCGAGCAGGTGAAAGCGGGGCAGGTGCTCGCGACCTGGGATCCGCATACCCGGCCGATCATCACCGAGTATGCAGGCCGTGTGAAGTTCGAGAACGTGGAGGAAGGCGTGACGGTTGCGCGCCAGATCGACGAGGTCACCGGTCTTTCGACGCTGGTCGTAGTGGATCCGAAGCGGCGTGGCAGTGTTCAGGCCAAAGGACTGCGCCCGCAGGTTAAGCTGCTTGATGAGAGCGGTCAGGAAGTCAAGATCGCGGGCTCGGACGTATCCGTGAACATCACGTTTCAGATCGGCTCCATCATTACGGTGCGTGACAATCAGCAAGTCGGCGTCGGAGAAGTGCTGGCGCGTATCCCGCAGGAGACATCGAAGACGCGTGACATTACGGGCGGTCTGCCGCGGGTGGCTGAGCTGTTCGAGGCGCGTTCGCCGAAAGATGCTGGCGTGCTGGCAGAAGTGACCGGAACCGTTTCGTTCGGTAAGGACACGAAAGGCAAGCAACGTCTGGTCATTACCGACCTCGACGGGGTGGCGCACGAGTATCTGATCCCGAAAGATAAGCACGTGATGGCGCATGACGGCCAGGTCGTGAACAAGGGTGAGCTGATCGTCGACGGTCCGGCCGATCCGCACGACATCCTTCGTTTGCAGGGTGTGGAAGCGCTCGCGCGATACATCTGTAACGAAGTGCAGGATGTCTACCGGCTGCAGGGTGTGAAGATCAACGACAAGCACATCGAGGTCATCGTGCGGCAGATGCTGCGCCGCGTGTCGATCGTCGATCCGGGCGAAACACGCTTCATTACCGGCGAGCAGGTCGAGCGCGCAGAACTTCTGGTGGAAAACGAGAAAGCCGAAGCCGCCGACAAGCGGCCGGCGGTATACGAGTACATGCTGCTCGGTATCACCAAGGCCTCACTCTCGACCGATTCGTTCATCTCGGCGGCTTCGTTCCAGGAAACGACCCGAGTCCTGACCGAAGCGGCCATCATGGGCAAGCGCGACGAGCTGCGTGGTTTGAAAGAGAACGTGATCGTGGGCCGGCTGATTCCTGCCGGAACGGGCCTCGCGTACCACAAGGTTCGCCGGCGGCAGCAGACCGCAGCTGAAACGTTGGAGGTCACTCCAGCGACCGAACCGGTCGTTACCGGTGCGGAAGACCAGGAGCAAGTTGCTTGACGATTCAGGCTGTAATCTCGTAAAATCCCCAGTCTTTTTCCGGGGTTGCCCAACAAGGCACGCCCCGCATCAAAGCTTGAGGACCAGGGCCGGGACGGTGGCGACGCCGTCCCCGCTTTTTTGGGCGACTGAAAACGAAAATAAATTGGATTTGAAACGATATGCCAACGATTAACCAGCTCGTGCGCAAGCCGCGCCGGGCGCCTCAGACCAAGAGCAAGGTGCCGGCGCTGACCGGTTCGCCGCAGCGCCGCGGGGTGTGCACGCGCGTCTACACGACCACTCCGAAAAAGCCGAACTCAGCGTTGCGTAAAGTCGCCAAGGTGCGGCTCACCAATGGTTTCGAGGTGATTGGTTACATCGGGGGTGAGGGCCACAACCTGCAGGAACACTCGGTGGTGCTGATCCGTGGCGGCCGTGTGAAAGACCTGCCCGGCGTGCGTTATCACGTCGTGCGAGGCAGTCTGGATACGGCGGGTGTCAAGGACCGTAAACAGAGCCGTTCCAAGTACGGTGCCAAGCGGGCCAAAGCGGCGTAGCGCGCCGAGCCTGATTAACGATCCGCGGGTTAGGCAGTTCAACGAAGCCGCGTAAACCAAACAGATACACGAAGCAGAGAGAACCATGCCGCGACGCAGAGAGATTCCGAAACGCATCATACTGCCCGATCCGAAATACGCCAGTCAGGACGTTTCGAAATTCATCAACGTTCTAATGACGGGCGGCAAGAAGTCGGTCGCCGAGCGCATCATTTACGGCGCCCTCGACCAGATCAAGAAGAAAAGCGCTAAAGAGCCGCTCGAGGTTTTCGTTCAGGCACTGAACAACGTCAAACCGATGGTTGAAGTGAAAAGCCGGCGTGTCGGTGGCGCGAACTACCAGGTGCCGGTCGAGGTACGTCCGATTCGCCGTATGGCGCTCGCGATGCGCTGGCTGCGAGACGCTGCGCGCGGACGCGGCGAGAAATCGATGCAGCAGCGGCTCGCGAGCGAGCTGGCTGAAGCGGCGGAAGGTCGCGGCGGCGCTATGAAAAAGCGCGAGGAAGTACACCGTATGGCGGAGGCCAACAAGGCCTTCTCGCATTACCGTTTCTAACGGGACGAGAAAGAATTACTAAATATTGAGTATTGAATCCACGAGCGAAGTTCGGGTCCAAGGCTCTCCGATTCACACTCAATAATTAAGACTGTTTATGCCACGCAAGACTCCTATCGATCGCTACCGCAACATCGGCATCATGGCCCACATCGATGCCGGTAAGACCACGACCACTGAGCGCGTTCTGTTCTACACGGGTGTGTCGCATAAGCTCGGCGAGGTTCACGACGGTACCGCGGTCATGGACTGGATGGAACAGGAGCAGGAGCGTGGCATTACGATCACGTCGGCGGCAACGACCTGCTTTTGGAAAGGGATGGATGGCAACTATCCCGAGCACCGCGTCAATATCATCGACACCCCGGGACACGTCGATTTCACGATCGAAGTCGAACGCAGTTTGCGTGTGCTCGATGGCGCATGCACGGTGCTCTGCGCTGTAGGCGGTGTGCAGCCCCAGACCGAAACGGTATGGCGCCAGGGCAACAAATACAAAGTCCCGCGCCTGTTCTTCGTGAACAAGATGGACCGCCAGGGTGCGGATTTCATGCGTGTCTTCGACCAGATCAAGACGCGGCTCAAGGCGAATCCGGTCCCCATTCAGCTCCCGATCGGCGCCGAAGAACGATTCGAGGGCGTGGTCGACCTCGTCAGGATGAAAGCCATTTACTGGGACGAATCGACGCAGGGCATGAAATTCGAGGCCCGCGAGGTTCCTGCCAATCTGGTGGACGAGGCGGCGGAATGGCGCGAGAAAATGGTCGAATCCGCTGCCGAAGCCAACGAAGAGCTCATGAACAAGTACCTGGAATCAGGCGAGCTTTCCGAAGCGGAGATCAAGCAGGGCTTGCGCCAGCGCACGATCAACAACGAGATTTACCCGATGCTGTGCGGTTCGGCATTCAAGAACAAAGGCGTGCAGGCGATGCTCGACGCGGTCATCGACTACATGCCCTCGCCCGTCGACATTCCGCCAGTGACGGGCCTGAAAGAGAATGGCCAGCCGGACGAGCGCCCGCCGACTGACGAGGCGCCGTTCTCGGCCCTCGCATTCAAGATCATGACTGACCCGTTCGTGGGTCAGCTCACGTTCTTTCGGGTGTACTCGGGCGTCGTGAATTCGGGCGATACGATTTTCAATCCGGTCAAAGGCCGCAAGGAACGCATTGGCCGGATTCTGCAGATGCACGCCAATGAGCGCGCCGAGATCAAGGAAGTGCGTGCGGGTGATATCGCGGCGGCGGTGGGTCTGAAGGACTACACGACGGGCGACACGCTGACGAGTCCCGAAAAGATCATCACGCTCGAGAAAATGGAATTCCCCGAGCCGGTGATCCACGTGGCCGTCGAGCCCAAGACGAAAGCGGACCAGGAGAAAATGGGTATGGCGCTGAATCGCCTTGCCCAGGAAGACCCCTCGTTCCGTGTGCGCACCGATGAAGAATCGGGCCAGACCATCATTTCCGGGATGGGCGAGCTGCATCTCGAGATCATCGTCGATCGCATGAAGCGCGAATTCGGTGTGGAAGCCAACGTGGGGGCGCCCCAGGTCGCTTACCGCGAGACGATCAGAAAACTGGTCGAGAAAGTGGAAGGCAAATTCGTCAAGCAGTCGGGCGGTCGCGGTCAGTACGGTCACGTGTGGATCCGGATGGAACCGCAGGCGCCGGGCAAGGGCTACGAGTTTGTCGATGCGATCAAAGGCGGTGCGGTGCCGCGCGAATACATTCCGGCGGTGCAAAAAGGGATCAACGACACACTGCCCAACGGCGTGCTCGCAGGATTCCCGGTCGTCGACGTCAAAGTCACGCTGATCGATGGCTCGTACCACGAGGTCGACTCGAACGAGAATGCGTTCAAGATGGCCGGCTCGATCGCTTTCAAAGAAGGGATGCGCCGCGCGAGTCCGACGCTGCTTGAGCCGATCATGGCGGTCGAAGTGGAAACGCCCGAGGACTTCATGGGCAACGTCGTGGGTGACCTGAATTCCCGCCGCGGCGTGATCCAAGGCATGGACGACATGGCAGGCGGCGGCAAAGCGGTGAAAGCAGAAGTGCCGCTCGCCGAGATGTTTGGCTATTCGACGACACTGCGTTCATTGTCCCAAGGACGCGCAACGTACTCGATGGAATTCAAGCATTACTCCGAAGCGCCGAAGAACGTCGCGGAAGCGATCATCAACAAGTACACCGGTAAAGACGAGAAGAAATAGATGAACCAACACGCAACAAGAGGCGGTGAACGAGTCGTGATGAATCTACACGCAACAAGAGGCGGCCATGGCCAAGGGTAAGTTTGAGCGGACGAAGCCCCACGTGAACGTGGGCACGATTGGTCACGTGGACCACGGCAAGACGACGTTGACGGCGGCGATCACGCTGGTGTTGTCGAAGAAGTTTGGTG
>JAQGNH010000459.1 GCA_028291945.1 Betaproteobacteria bacterium | reverse complement strand
CCTCGATCAAGAACGCGTGCGGCGAGTCCGGCTGCTTGAGCTGTTCCTCGTGCAACTGCATGCGCTCGTCCTTGGACATCGAGTAAAAGAATTTCGACGGACCGAAGAAGTCGGAGCGCATGAGCTTCACGTTGCCGACAATGGACTCTCCCGCGCGCCGCGTCGCTTCCGCCGTCTGCCAGGCTACGAATCGTGCCATTGCGGTTTCTCCCTCTCGCACGTTGCGGCAGCGGAAATGCGGCTATCGTCGTCCTGCCGCATGCTGAGATTTCATTTGTATATCCTCATGCGTCGCATAGATCAAGCTCGCGTACATTGCTTTGCGCCCTAAAGGCCGGGATACCTGATCCGCTCGATGGCTTCAGCCTTGACGCTCAGTCTCGCCCCTCCTGAGTAGAACCCGTAGGTGATACGCGGCTTTCTCATGGCCGACGATGAATGAGTAGGCGCGCTCGGTGGCTTTCGTGTTTTTTGGGCATTCGGCGGGTCAGTGGATCGGCGATCGCCCCAAGGCTTCGGCGCGAGCCTCTAAACGGCGTAGGTCATCATCTCGACGGCCCAGCGCACCAGCTATGCCGCGTGCCGATCGGATAAAGGTCAGCACCGCCCGGAGCTGGCTGCCCTCATGCTGCGCATGCTTCGGGTGCTGCTCGTACAACGAAACAGCCCGGTCCAAACAATGAATTAGTACGTCGATGTCCTTCGGTCGGAGCGCTTTGGCCGCAGCGGCGACCATGACAAGCACGCTGGCCTCCGTCTGCTCGACAGAATCAGCCTTGTCGCGAGCCCGCGCTTTGGCGCGCAATGGAGCTTTCTTCGTCGCCGCAGCCATCAGTGAATAGTCCTCGCGTGCAACGCTTGGATGCGGCCGAGCAGTGCCTTCGCCTTATCGCCGGAGTGGCCTTTTGCAATCGCATTGCTGATCAGGCAGTGGATAATTTGCTGCAGACTGCTTGAGAGATCGGACGAGCGCGCGACGGCATATACTGGATTTTGCTCGCACAGATCGATCGCCTTGCCGACAAATTCGAAGGCGCTGTCACGCTCTCCAGCCTTAAAACAGGCGACTGCGCTTTCGAGCAGCTCTCCCGCTGTCTTGAAGAAGGTGGTTACGGGATCATCGTCACGGCAGCCGGCTGCTCCGGCCCGCCGTGGCGGCTTTCTCTTCTGGCTCACGCGCCCGGCTGCGAGATAGCGCGCAACATCTCTCGGCGGAGGTGCGCCCTGATGCCATTCACATCCCCGCTCTGTGCAAATGGACGCAAGCGCATGCTACATCCGGATAGGCACCTTCGCTGCCGCATCGCGTAGTGCCGCCACATAGCGCTTGAAATTTTCTACATAGCGCTCGCGCGGAGCCGAGAGCCCGAGCGTGTAAGGCGCGCGGCCACCCGCGATCGGCACCGAGATACAGCACAGGCCTTTGGTGAGCTCCTCGTCATCGATGCTGTAGCCTCTGCCGCGTATGGTCTCGCATTCCGCCGCCATGGCTTTTGGACGGGTTGTCGTGTTTTGAGTGCAACGGCGGAGTGGATGTGTGCGCAGATATTCTTCACGTACTGCAGGCCTCGCATACGCGAGGAGTAACTTGCCGGATGCGCGGGCATGCGCGTCTTTGGCAAATCCATGCGGGACTTCGGCAGCGTGCACCGGATGATGGCCACGCGCGACACTCAGCGTAACGATTTCATCGTTCCACCAGCCGACCGCGTACGCTGTCTCTCCGGTCACGCGAGCGATTTCTCGCACCACTGGCGCCAAATATTCCGGTGCCGCCATATGGCGCTTCAGTGCTTCCGTTAGCGTGCTCACGGCCAAGCCGACGACGAAACGATTGCACTCGTTGCGCGCGATAAGGCCGGCCTCCGCGAGCGTTTGCAGCAAGTGATACGTCGTCTGCAAGGCGATCCCGAGCTTCTCGCTGATCTCTTTCGTCTTAAGGCCGCTTTCGCTTGCTGCTATCGCAAGCAGGATATCTGCTGCGCGCGCTACTGATTGCACGCGAGGACGCTTCTTCGAGGGCTTCGTCCTGCTGCTTGTCAGGCGCACGCTCGATTTTTCTTTTTGCAGCATCATGCGATCAACCCTCGATGTGATGTTTCCATAGCACTCGCGTACGCGTGACGGCTACCGATTTATCACCATTCTATAGCATGTTGAACAATTGACATAAATCCTAGCTCCCTTTATCGTTGCGCCCCACTGTTCGGAACCCACGCTTCTCTCCCTGGCATTTACGTATGGTGCAATCTTCTTCGGCACAGCACGCTTCTCCCGCTCCTGAATTTCTTCTGCACGCATATAGGCGCATGCAGACGATTCGTAAATTCGAGGAACGGGTTCTTCAATTGAGCCGCGGCGACGCGCCAGAGATCGTCGGCTCCGTACATCTGTGTGGGGGCCAGGAAGCGATTCCCGTCGGCGCCCTCGCCGCACTCAACGCAGACGACCGCGTCGTCGCCACATACCGGGGTCATGGTTGGGCGCTCGAAAGCGGCATCACTGCCGACGAGCTGATGGCTGAGCTGTGCCATCGGGAAGCGGGCATCAACGGCGGCCGCGCGGGGTCGGCTTACGTGATGGCGCCGCAACGCCGTTTCTTCGGAGAGAACTCCATTGTCGGCGCCGGCGGACCGATCGCCTGCGGTACCGCGCTGGCCGCCCAAGCAGGAGAGACAGGCCGCGTCACCATCGTCTCGTTCGGTGACGGCGCGATGAGTCAGGGTGCGTTACACGAAGCTTTCGTGTTCGCGGCCGCGCGTCAGCTGCCGGTCATCTTCGTCTGCGAAAACAACGGCTGGTCCGAGTTGACGCCGACCAGCAAGATCGCGCGCATCGAGCGGCTTGGTCGTCGCTCGCTCGGCTACGGCATCGCTGGCGTTACCATCGACGGCTGTGATCCGGTTGCAGTACGCGACGCGGTCGCTCAGGCCGCGGAACGTGCACGCAAAGGCGATGGACCGACCCTTATCGAATGCAAAACCGTTCGGCTTTGGGGCCACTACAACCGCGACATCGAGCACTACCGCCCACTCTCAGACAAGAAAGACGCCGCAGCGCGCGAGCCGGTCGCTGCGGCGTGCGCAAAGCTCTTGGGGGCAGGCCTTTGCACCGAAGCCGACCTAAACGTGATCAATACCGAAATCGCAGCCGAAATCGATGCTGTCGTCGAGCGCTCGATTGCACTACCGGGACCGGATCCCGCCACAGCGCGCGATCACATCTACGGGTCGCGAGCTTCTACTATGAGCGTGGCAGGCGAGATGCACGAAGAGCAGCTCACGACCATTCAAGCGATCAATCGTGCGCTGCGCGATGAGCTGACTTCGAACCCTAAGACGCTCGTCTATGGCGAGGATGTTGGGCACGCCGGGGGCATCTTCGGCGCGAGCCGCGACCTGCAGAAGGAATTCGGCGCGACGCGCGTGTTCGATACACCGATCGCAGAGAGCGCGATCCTCGGGTCAGCAGTCGGCGCTGCGATAGAAGGCATGCGGCCGATCGTGGAAATCATGTGGAGCGATTTTCTGCTGGTCGCGCTCGATTCCATCGTCAACCAGGCGGCGAATGTCCGCTATCTGACGCGCGGCGAGTTCGGCGCTTCTCTGGTGATGCGAACGCAACAGGGCACGACCCCCGGCTCTTGTGCGCAGCATTCGCAATGTCTCGAAGCGCTGCTCGCGCATATCCCGGGCCTCAAGGTTGGCCTGCCGTCGACACCACAGGACGCCTACTCAATGCTGCGCGCGGCGGCGCATGATCCGGACCCATGCATGCTGTTCGAGGCGCGCGCGCTGTATCAGACCGCAGGAACGGTGACGCTCAGCGGGCCGGTTGAGCCGGCATTGGGCGCAAAGGTACGGCGAGAAGGAAAGGATCTCGTCATCATCACATGGGGCACGATGGTTCAGCAGGCGCTGGCGGCCGCGAGCGCGCTCTCCGATCGCGGACACGACGTCGCTGTGCTCGATCTGCGCTGGTTGAATCCCCTCGACGAAGAAGCGATCGCATCCGCAGTGAAAGCGTGCGGCCGCGTGCTCGTCGTACACGAAGCCAACCAGACGATGGGCTTCGGCGCAGAAGTGGCGGCCCGCATTGCAGAGCAGTTGGGTGCGCACCTGAAAGCGCCGGTTCGCCGACTCGGCGCGCGCGACACGCGCATACCCGCATCACCTGCTTTGCAAGCGGCGCTGCTGCCGAATGCCGACGCCATCGTCTCAGCGGCGCTCCCTCTCCTCAACGTTTAGGTCAACGATACTACGGGTGCAAGATGCTTAAATCCGACATGACGAAGCTCGGCATTGCGGTGTTGGCCGTGGTGGCGAGCGTACTGTTCACGACCGCGGCAGCCTTCGCGCAGGCTTATCCGACGAAACCCGTGCGCATCATCGTTCCGTTTCCCCCCGGGGGCGGCAACGATGTCATCGCGCGCATCATTGGGCAGAAGCTCACGGAACGCTGGGGCCAGCAGGTGATCATCGACAACCGTGCCGGCGCGAACGGCATCGTGGGTCTCCAACTGCTGATGCAATCGCCGCCGGATGGCTACACCCTCGCCGTGGCTGCGGCAGGGCCGATCGCGGTCAATCCGAGCCTCTACGAGAAGCTGCCTTACGATCCGGTAAGGGACTTCGCCCCAATCACCAACATGACGAACTTCCCGCTCCTGCTGGTGATCCACCCGTCAATGCCGGTAAAGAACGTGCGCGAGTTGATCGCCCTGGCCAAGGCGCAGCCGGGCAAAATCAATTACGCCTCGCCCGGCAGCGGCAATTCGGGTCATCTCGCAGGTGAGCTCTTCAACAACCTCGCCGGAACCAAAATCGTCCACATCCCTTACAAAGGGAATGGTCCCGCGATTACCGGCCTGCTGTCAGGTCAGGCGCAGTTGCTGTTCAGCAGCATCCCTTCCGTGATTTCATTCGTTGATGCGAAGAAGCTCAACGCCATTGCGGTCGGCAGCGCAAAGCGGATCCCGTCGCTGCCCGCGATACCGACGATTGCCGAAAGCGGTTTGCCGAAATACGAAGCGTATTCGTGGGTTGGTATTGTCGCCCCGGCGAAGACGCCCAGGGACATCGTCGCGAAGGTGAACCACGACATCGTCGACATCCTGAAAGTGAAGCAGGTCGGGGAGCAGCTCGTGCAGCAGGGTGCGCTGCCGGTCGGCGACAGCCCCGAGGAATTCGCGGCCTACATCAAGACCGAGATCCAGAAATGGGGCGCGATCGTCAAATCCGCCAACATCAAAGCTGACTGAAGAGAACCGTATGGCACGCAAGCAGACAACCAGGAGCAAGGCCTTCAACGACGGCCTTGCGATGCGCAAGAAAGTGCTCGGCGCGGATTACGTTGAGAAGTCGTTCAAAAACGCGGACGAGTTCAGCTCGCCCTTCCAGGAGCTCGCGACCGAGTTTGCGTGGGGCACTGTGTGGACGCGGCCGGACCTTTCGTTGCGCGATCGCAGTCTCATCACCCTCGCACAGTGCATCGCGCTCAACCGCCCGAATGAAATCAAAGTGCATCTGCGCGGCGCTCTGCGCAATGGCGTGACGAAAACCGAGATCCGCGAGCTCTGCCTGCACTCGTTCCTATATTGCGGCGGACCCGCCTCGCTCGACGCCTTTAACTTTATCAAGGCGACACTGCCGGAGATCGAGGCGCTGGAGAACAAAGCAGCAAAGAAAAAGCAATCGCAGGCGTAGCCGACCGCCTGCGACGAATCAACGCTTCGCCCGCGGTATGCGCGCCATGTCTCCGAGCACTTCACCGACTGATGCGGTGTCGTGCTGGCCCAGACCCTGCGCCATTGCGGCGTTGTATATCGGCGCGCAGGCGCTGAAGAGCGGCGTCGGACAGCCGACCGCCCGCGCCATGTCGCCGATCACCTGCATGTCTTTCTGCCACACCTCGACTTTCATTGTCGCCGGCAGGTATTTGCGGTCGACCATGAATTTTCCCCGCAGCTTGAAGACGCCGTTGCCAATTACGGGGCTCGACGCAAATAGATCCCACACCTGCTGAGGATCGAGCCCCATCTTGCGCGCGAAAGTCATGGACTCGCCGACCGCGACGTTGTAAATCGCGACGAGGTGGTTCGCGATGAACTTCATTTTCGTGCCATTCCCGAAAGCGCCAACATAGGGCGCGTTGCGTGTAAAGACCTCGAGAACCGGTCGCACACGCTTCGCATCGGCGGCACGGCCGCTCACGAAAATAGTCCATGCGCCTTCCTTCATGCGCACGGCAGTGCCGCTGATCGGGCAATCGAGCATGGTCATGCCAGCGCGCCCCAAGCGCTTCAATGCGCGCTCCTTGTCCTCGATCGGCAGCGTGCTGGTCTCGATCAAGATCCCGCGCGGCCGGCCCGAAGCACGTTTCGTGGAAGAAATCTGCTCGACCGCGTCGTCGAGCGCGCTGACCGTCGCGAGCGCGGTAATCACGACGTCGGCGCTTTCCGCGACTGCGGCGCTGGAACCGACCGCTTTCCCACCGGCTTTGTTGAGCCGCTGCCGCGCCGGAGGCAGCACGTCATAGCCGACGACTTCATAATCGTTGTCGAGCAAGGCTTCGGCCATTGCACTGCCCATGATGCCGAGCCCGATCACGCCGATGGTGCACTTCATTTGAGTATCCGCGAATTCAGAAAGCAGGACCATAAGGCATGCCATGGGCGCTTGGGCAGCCCAGTCATTGCGCGCCGTCGAATCAGCCACTTACACGCCTAAGGGTACTACCTCCAGGCATAGATGGGTTGAGAGCCCCTGTAGTGCGCATTAATTCGAGCGACGGCATTCTCTGTTATCACCGATACGTCTATTCAGGCGCAGCCAGTGCCAACGAATACTCGTGATGCAACCCACCCAACACCGAATCTGCGAGAACGACAACACCGTCCCCCAAACGATGTCGGGATTCCGATTTCATGATCATCACGGCTCTGTGCAGTGGATCCGGCACTCCAGGACCTAGGCTCTTGTGAGGCCGGCCCACGTTGTAATGCCTCGCCCATTCTTTGAGTATCGCTCGCAAATGGCTTTCCGATATCGGGATCAGCCAATCCAAGCACTCCCGCCGAATCGTCCCGATCACCCACTCACATATCGAGTTCGCCTTGGGACTTCGGAACGGTGTCCGCAGCACCTTCAGTCCCAGTGCCTGAATTGAGTTGTCCAAATGCCGGGCAAAGATGCTATCGCGATCATGAATCAGATACCGGTGAGCCCCTTCATTACCAACCACCTCTCGCAACCGCTGTAGCGTCCAGTCTGCCGTCAGGTGGTTCGTCACGCCTACATGCGTAAGCCGCCGTCTGCCGTGTTCGATCACCACGAAGACATACAGCAATCGAAAAGTGGCCGTCACGGCGACAAAGAAATCGCACGCCACAATCGCCCTTGCGTGATTTTTCAAGAACGTCGACCAGCGCTGATCACCTCGTGGCCGTCCTTCCCGCCTCTTTGGCATGTACTTGCCTACGGTGCGCGGCGAGACCCGCATTCCAAGCTTGACCAGTAGCTCATTCGCAATTCGTTCCTCGCCCCACACTGGATTGTCGGAGGCCATTCTACGAATCAGCGTCCGCAGTTCTGCTGGAATCGGCGGTCGGCCCAGTTTGCACTTGAATCGCCAAAACAAGCGCCATCCCGTACGGTGCCAGCGGATAATCGTTCTGGGACTCACGATTACGACTGCGCCGCGCCAATCGAACAAACGGGTGAGAAGCGCGAGTCCGACCCGTGTTACACAATCAACGCGCCGCGGCTTGACCCCTCGCTCGATGTATTGGGCAAGCTGCTTTCGGAGTACTAGGTTTTCGGCACGGATCGCTGAGGACGAACACAACAGGAGTAGGACGAGCCTGAAAACGTCCGCGAGCAGTCCCGCCACGATTCGCACAAGCCATACCATGTGGCCATCATGCCACAATCCTGCAGACGCAACGCGGCTCACCCCTCAATTACAAGTGACTCGTATTCTTGCGCACCACACGCGTCAAAGATTTAACAAAAGAGTGATCTGCAGTCGATCGTCGAACGCCTTGCCAGTCCCAACTAACTTCGCTTCGGATCTGCTCGCTCGTTCTGGCTCACACTCAGCGTAGGGCGTTTGAAGGAAACGACGAGGCTCAACACCCGCAAGGCTGCTAAGCCCTGCAGCACGCTTCATCGAGGTCGATGTAGGACGTAGCGCCGTAGTGTCTGAACATGAGGCGCTACACGCGCGCTCTGTTCGCCTAGTTGTGCTTCGACCCCGATATGTGTTTTGGGCAGGCGGTTCCTCTTGAGGGTCTGAACGCTCTTAGTCGTCATCCTGCTCCCAATGTCGGTGCCGACGATTGTCATGATGATCACCTCTCCAGCGGCGCTCGTCATACCGGCTCCACCGCCTCTCATTCTCCCTGCGCCAGCTTCCGTCCCAATGTTCATAGGGCGGCCTTGCGGGCGGCCGATAGTAGACAATCGGCGGTTGTGCATAACGCGTGTCTAGGGACGGATAGTAGTAGTGGGCAGCTGGCGGGTAGTTTGGTGAATTCGAGTAAACCGGTGGCGCGATCTCGTAATAAGCACCGTTCCAAGCGCCGCCGTGCGCCGTCGCTGCACCGCTTATGACCATAAAAAAGCTACCCATAATAAACGCATTCGTCGTTGCTTTCATAATTGTCCTCATCATCGAGTGTGAGGGCGCACAGGCGAGAGTCACATCGCTGGCGCGTCTTGTTAACTGCGGCTTCTAGAACTGGCTGCCGAGCATGCCCCCCAGTACCGCGCCGATCGCAGTAGCAGCTGCGCGACCACCGCCGTGTCCAACGGCGCTGCCGATTGCTGCTCCGGCAACTGCCCCCGCGGTAGTAGCAACCACCCTTCGTGCCGTGGGAGGAAATGGGCGAGCCGATGTCCCCTGCTCGTAAGCAGGTTGGCCATAAACTTGCGGCCCGTAGACCGGCGGCTCGTAAACGGGTACTTGGCTTTCAACGTACACCGGGCGCTCGACGTAGACTGGACGATCGACCTCGATTTGGCGCTCGACGTACACCGGACGATCGACCACGACTTGGCGCTCGACGTAGACTGGACGATCGACCACGACTTGGCGCTCGACGTACACCGGACGCTCCACCACGACTTGGCGGACCGGATACGCATAGTCGGGGCGACGATACTCCACGGCACGCTCGTGCCGATAACTAGGCCCCGGGCGCTCGTCATCGGTCTTCCAGCGGTTGTGATCAGCGAGCGCTGGGAGTGAGGTCGCGAGCAGGGCACTCGCAGCAAGCACTTTAACATTTCGGGTGATCATGACTCTCTCCTTCGTTGGCCCATCGTGCGGAGTCAATCCGCATGAGTAAATTAAAGCGCCAGGCCCTAAGGCTGTCGAGAACTAAAGTGCAACAGGGTGTAAGCGGGAGATGCGCTGGTTACAACTGGAAACAGATGGACGAGTAAGCCGTAGCAAGCCGCGCGGAAACAGTCGGTACTGAGCAAGCACACGGCTTACACGTATCGGCACTCTTGCGTAGGCGCGCAAGCTGCCGTTGGGCGTTACATTAATCTGAATAGGCTGCCAAATGCATAGACGAGGGGCATGGCAAGGGGCAATGCAAGCAGAAAGCAAATCCACTCGCGTTTGGTCTGCCTACTTTCGGGGACTTTCGCTCGGCATGCTTCAGCCGCCAGGCTGAATGCCGGGCATTCCGCCCAGAGGGGCCTGAGATAGATATACGCAAAGCTTCCGGTGAACCGAAGGGATCGGCGAGGGAAACGAACGCTGCCCTTCTTGTCGACGGAGTGCCGCGTTTCCCGCTGATTCAATTTATAGCTTAACCTGATGCCGACGCTGTCGGAGCAGAATCCTTATATGCGTGAAGCGCTGATGCGTGTCGCAAGGTTGGTTGGTGAAACCCACGAAAGAGCCTCATGAACACCGATAAAAAAGCGGCGGTTGACGAAGCGCTGCGCACTCGAGATTTCAGTCAACTGCGCGAGCTGTTGAAGAGCTGGCGGCCCAGATATATCGCGGACGCGATTTGTTCTCTCTCACCCGAGGATAGAGCGGTGGTGTTCAGGATACTGCCGCGACCCTTGGCCGCCGCCGCGTTTGACTATTTAGATCTTGCAGAGCAGGAAAGACTGCTCAAGGCGATGGGTAAGGAGGAGGTCGCCGAGCTGCTGAATAATATGGCGCCGGACGATCGCACGGCGCTTCTTGAGGAACTCCCGGCCGCGGCGACAAAACAGTTACTCGGAATGCTGTCGGTCAAGGAGCGCGCCATAGCCATGCAACTGCTTGGTTACCCCGAGCACAGCGTCGGGCGGCTGATGACCCCCGACTATATTGCAGTGCATAGCCAATCTACGGTGCAGCACGTTCTGGACTACATCCGAGCGCATGGTCATCGCAGCGAGACCTTGGCCATGATCTACGTCGTCGACGACAAAGGCTCGCTTATCGACGATATTGCGATTCGCGAGTTTCTCATTGCGCCCTTGGATAAGCGCGTTGAAGACCTCATGGACTATCGCTTCGCAGTGCTGAAGGCGAGTGACGGCCAAGAGACCGCTCTGCAGGTTTTCCGACGGACGGATCTGAAAGCACTTCCGGTAACCGATTCTGCCGGAGTATTGATTGGAATAGTGACCATCGACGATGTACTGCGGGTCTCAGAGGAAACGGCCACAAGAGAAATTCAACGCATAGGCGGTTCGGAGGCGTTGAACGAGCCTTATCTCCAGATTGCGCTTCGCCGAATGGTTAAAAAACGCGCTGGGTGGCTCATAGTTCTGTTTCTTGGGGAGATGCTCACTGCGACAGCGATGGGCTTCTTTCAAGGTGAAATAGAGAAGGCCGTTGTGTTAGCTCTTTTTGTGCCTCTGATCATCTCGAGCGGTGGCAATTCTGGTTCTCAGGCTACGACGCTCATCATTCGTGCACTTGCGTTGGGAGAGGTCATGCTGCGCGACTGGTGGCGCGTTATGCAGCGTGAGCTAGTCACGGGATTGGCATTGGGCGCGATCCTCGGCGTCATTGGATTCTTACGCATCACTGTGTGGTCCGCGTTCTCGAAGGTGTATGGATCCCATTGGTTTGCGGTGGCTATTACGGTTGGCGTATCGCTCATTGGCGTCGTAATGTGGGGCAGTATTGCAGGCTCGATGCTGCCGTTCATATTGCGACGATTCGGGTTCGACCCGGCGGTAGCCTCCGCCCCGTTTGTCGCAACGCTTGTCGACGTGACGGGTCTGGTGATCTACTTTACGGTCGGCTATCTATTCTTACGCGGCACTCTGCTGTAGGTTCAATCTCGGAACGGCGCCGAATGGGCCGCGATTTGATCGCGCTGCGAATCTTACTCATCACGATATATCG
>JAQGNH010000410.1 GCA_028291945.1 Betaproteobacteria bacterium | reverse complement strand
TCGAGCGCGACTTGCCATTCGACGGTCTGCCACACACCGTCGCGTTTCATCAGCGGGCGTGCAAGCCGCTCCTCCGAGTTCAGGCCTTCGTAGGAGAAACGATCTCTGTCCGACAGCCAGCACTCGTTCACCGCTTCGTTCTCGCGCGGCAAAACGCGCATCACGCGGTTCTGCTTGATCTGCACGATCAGGTTCGAGCCCAGGCCATCGTGCGGGCTGATTGAAGGCCGCCGGGTGAGCTCCCAGGTGCGGGCGCTGTAGCGAAACGGTTTAGACGTGAGCGCGCCGACCGGGCAGAGATCGATCATGTTGCCAGAGAGCTCGGAATCCACGGTCTTTCCAACGAAAGTGATGATCTCGGCGTGCTCGCTGCGTCCGATCATGCCGAGCTCCATGACGCCGGCGATTTCCTGACCGAACCGCACGCAGCGCGTACAATGGATGCAGCGCGTCATGTCGGTGGCGATCAGCGGTCCAAGGTTCTTGTTTACAACCACCCGCTTGTCTTCGTCGTAACGCGAGCCGCTCGCTCCGTAACCGACGGCGAGATCCTGCAACTGGCACTCGCCGCCCTGATCGCAGATCGGGCAGTCGAGCGGATGGTTGATGAGCAGAAACTCCATCACGCCTTTCTGCGCATCGACTGCGAGATCGGAGTGCGTCGAGACCTTCATGCCTTTCGTAGCTGGCGTCGCACACGCGGGCAACGGCTTGGGTGCTTTCTCGACCTGCACGAGACACATGCGGCAATTCGCCGCAATCGAGAGCTTCTTGTGATAGCAGAAATGCGGCACGTAAATGCCAAGGCGATTGGCAGCATCCATGACGGTGCTGCCTTCGGGCACTTCTATTTTTTTGCCGTCGATTTCGAGTTCGAGCATTGCTGGCGTCGGTTAAATGTAATGCGGCACAAGGCATTGCTTGTGCTCGATGTGGTGCTGGAATTCACCCCGATAGTGCTTGATGAACGCGCGCACCGGCATGGCAGCCGCGTCGCCGAGCGCACAGATCGTTCGGCCCTGAATGTTATCGGCAACGTCGTTGAGCAGATCGAGGTCTTCGTTCCTGCCGCGGCCATGCTCGATGCGATCCACCATGCGATAGAGCCACCCCGTGCCTTCGCGGCAGGGCGTGCATTGACCGCATGACTCTTCATAATAGAAGTACGCGAGCCGCAGCAGACACCTCACCATGCAACGCGTTTCGTTCATCACGATCACTGCGCCCGAACCGAGCATCGATCCTGCTTTTGCGATCGAGTCGTAATCCATGTCGGTCGCCATCATGACTCCGGCAGGGAGCACCGGCATCGATGAGCCGCCGGGAATAACCGCTTTCAACTTCACGCCATCGCGCATCCCCCCCGCCATTTCGAGCAGTTTGGGAAAGGGCGTGCCGAGCTTGATCTCGTAATTGCCGGGCCGCGCGACGTCGCCCGACACTGAAAAGATTTTGGTGCCGCCGTTATTGGGTTTGCCGAGGTTCAGGAATGCTTCAGCGCCGTTCAGGATGATCCAGGGCACCGCGGCAAACGTTTCGGTGTTGTTGATCGTGGTCGGCTTGCCATACAGGCCGTAGCTCGCTGGAAATGGCGGCTTGAAGCGCGGCTGACCCTTCTTGCCTTCGAGCGACTCCAGAAGAGCCGTCTCCTCACCGCAGATATAGGCGCCATAGCCGTGATGGTTGTGCAGCTCGAAGCTGAAATTGCTGCCCAGAATGTTCGATCCGAGGTAGCCGGCTGCACGCGCTTCGGCGAGCGCTTCTTCGCAACGCTCGTACACATCCCAGATTTCACCGTGGATGTAGTTGTAGGCGACCGGTATCCCCATGGCGTAACCCGCGATGATCATGCCTTCGATCACGATATGCGGGTTGTAGCGCAATAGATCGCGATCTTTGAATGTGCCCGGCTCGCCCTCGTCTGAATTGCAGACCAGATACTTGTTGCCGCTGTACTGCTTCGGCATGAAGCTCCACTTGAGTCCCGTAGGAAACCCTGCACCGCCGCGGCCGCGCAGTGCGGAGGCTTTGACGATGTTGATCACCTGCTCGGAAGTCATGCCTTCGGAGAGAATTTTGCGCAACGCTCGATAGCCGCCGCGGCTCTCATAGTCCTTGAGCCGCCAGTTCAGGCCGCTCAGGCCCTTCATGAGAATCGCGTCGGGACCGAAGATCTCGTCCGAGAACGGGGGGACGGGAAGACCCATCAGTCGAGCTCCTTCAGGAGCACATCGAGCTTTTCAGGCGTCATGGCACACAGCATGTGCTTGTTGTTGTGCAGAAACACCGGCGCATCGCCGCACGCACCAAAGCACTCGCCCTCTCTGAGCGTGAAGCGCCCGTCCGAGGTCGTCTGGTTGTATCCGATGCCAAGCTTCTGCTTGAGGTATTCACCGGTCTGATTCGCGCCTTGCAACGCGCACGGAAGATTTGTGCACAGCGTGAGCTTGTGACGGCCGACGGGTTTCAGATCGTACATGCTGTAGAACGAGGCCACTTCGTACACGGCAATCGCCGGCATGCCGAGATAGTGCGCTACGAAGTCCATCGTCTCGGTCGAGAGCCAGCCTTTCTCGTCCTGAGCGATCGTGAGTGCGGCCATGACCCCGGATTGCTTCTGATCCGGCGGGTACTTGGCCAGCGCCGCATCGATTTTCGCCAGGGCATCAGGCGACAGCACCATCGGAGCGTTCATCGATCGATCTCGCCGAAGACGATGTCCTGCGTTCCGATGATGGCAACCGCATCCGCGATCATGTGCCCTCTTGCCATCTCGTCGAACGCGGCGAGGTGCGGAAAACCCGGTGCGCGGATCTTCAGCCTGTACGGTTTGTTCGCATTGTCCGAAATAAGGTAAATGCCGAACTCGCCTTTCGGAGCCTCGACCGCCGCATAAGCTTCCCCCGTGGGCACATGCATACCCTCCGTGAAGAGCTTGAATTGGTGAATGAGCTCTTCCATATTGCTCTTCATCGACAGGCGCGAAGGCGGCGCGACCTTGAAGTTGTCGATCATGACCGGGCCGGGATTCGCACGAAGCCACGCTATGCATTGTTTGACGATGCGGTTGGCCTGGCGCATCTCCTCGATCCGCACCAGATAGCGATCGTAGCAATCACCGTTCACGCCGACCGGGATGTCGAAATCCATCTCGCGGTACACTTCGTAGGGCTGCTTCTTGCGTAAATCCCACTCGATGCCTGAACCCCGCAGCATCGGGCCGGTAAAGCCGAGCGAGATCGCACGCTCCGGCGAGACCACACCGATGCCAACCGTTCTCTGTTTCCAGATGCGATTATCGGTGAGCAGCGTCTCGTATTCGTCTACATACGTTGGAAAGCGGTCGCTGAAATCCTCGATGAAGTCGAGAACCGAACCCTGGCGATTCCTGTTGAGGTCTCGAATTGTTGCCTCGTTTTGATGCTTGCTCGCCATGTAGTGCGGCATGCGGTCGGGCAGATCACGGTAGACGCCACCGGGCCGGTAGTAGGCCGCGTGCATGCGCGCTCCGGAGACGGCCTCGTAGACGTCCATCAGGTCTTCGCGCTCGCGGAAGCAATACAGAAAAACCGTCATCGCGCCGATGTCGAGCCCGTGTGCACCCAGCCACAGCAGGTGATTCAGGATCCTCGTGATCTCGTCGAACATGACCCGGATGTATTGCGCGCGCACCGGCACCTCGATTTCGAGCAGCTTCTCGATCGCCATTACGTAAGCGTGCTCGTTGCACATCATCGAGACGTAATCCAGGCGATCCATGTACGGGACGGACTGGATATAGGTCTTGTATTCCGCGAGCTTTTCGGTGGCTCGATGCAGTAACCCGATGTGCGGATCGGCGCGCTCGATGACTTCACCGTCGAGTTCGAGCACGAGCCTCAATACGCCGTGGGCCGCAGGATGCTGCGGACCAAAATTCATCGTGTAGTTTCGGATTTCGGGCACGGTGCTAGACGCTCTTCTTGTCGAGGTCGACATCCGCGTAGTTTTCCTCGCGGATGATGCGCGGCGTGATCTCGCGCGGCTCGATCGTTACCGGCTGGTAGATGACGCGCTGCTGATCCGGGTCATAACGCATTTCGACGTTGCCCGACACTGGGAAATCCTTGCGGAACGGATGCCCGACGAAGCCGTAGTCCGTCAGGAGGCGGCGCAGGTCCGGGTGCCCCGTGAAGACGATGCCGTACAGGTCGAACGCTTCGCGCTCGTACCAGTTCGCCGAAGACCAAACCTCCAGCACCGAGTCGACGACCGGAAACTCGTCATCGGCTGCGAAGGTCCTGAGGCGCAGGCGGACGTTATGCGTGAGACTCAACAGGTGGTAGACCACGGCAAAGCGCGCACCGTCCCACACGCCGCCATAGGCGCTGTAGTCCACGCCGCAAAGATCGATGAGTTGCGAGAACCTGAGCGTCGACGTGTCGCGCAACGCAGTCGTGACGGACAGCAGATCCTGAGGGCGGACAACTGCGGTGACTTCCCCCAGTTCCGTCTTGATGCTCACGAGCTTGTCGCCGAACGTCTCCGCCAGCGCCGAATTCAGAAGGTCGATACGTGACATCAGCGGGCGATCGTGTTCGTGCGTTTGATCTTGTTCTGCAGTTGAATGATCCCGTAGAGCAGCGCCTCGGCCGTAGGGGGGCAGCCCGGCACGTAGATGTCTACCGGAACGATCCGGTCACAACCACGAACCACGGAATACGAATAGTGATAGTAGCCACCGCCGTTCGCGCACGATCCCATGGAGATCACCCACCGGGGCTCCGCCATCTGGTCGTAGACTTTGCGCAAGGCCGGCGCCATTTTGTTGCACAGCGTGCCAGCGACGATCATGACATCCGACTGGCGTGGACTGGGACGGAAGACGATGCCGAAGCGGTCGAGGTCGTATCGCGCCGCACCGGCGTGCATCATCTCGACCGCGCAGCACGCGAGCCCAAACGTCATAGGCCACAACGATCCTGTGCGAGTCCAGTTGATCAGCTTGTCGGCCGTCGTCGTGACAAAGCCTTTGTCTGAAATATTTTCGGATGCACCCATAAGCTCAGCTTTTGAGGCGCGCAGAGCGAATCACTCCCACTCCAGCGCGCCTTTCATCCATTCGTAGACGAAACCCACGACAAGTATGCCGAGGAACAGGACCATGGCCATGAAACCGAAGAAGCCGATTTCCCGAAGCACCACGGCCCACGGAAACAGGAACGCGATCTCCAGATCGAACAGGATGAAGAGAATCGCAATCAGGTAGTAGCGGACGTCGAACTTCATGCGCGCATCTTCGAAAGCTTCGAATCCGCATTCGTACGGCGACAGTTTCTCGCTGTCGGGCCGATGTACGCCAAGCAGGCGGCTCAGGCCTCCACCCAGGAGGAGTGGCGCCACGCCGACAGCCAGGCCGACGAGAATGAACAGCAATATGGGAAAGTAGTTTTCTAACATCAGGACTCAGCAGCCAGCGGCCGGCATTCAGATATCAGCACCCATCGAGGCACGCGCCTCGAGCGCCTTCCTTTGTCCGCCTGCAGCCATTGGATAGCTGGCCGCAGACGAGGTTCGAGCGTTTCCGGCATTTGTCTGCGCCCTGAATCCAGTCCTGCATTGTGGTGCCGACGGAGAGACTCGAACTCTCACGGCTTTCGCCACCGCCCCCTCAAGACGGCGTGTCTACCAATTCCACCACGTCGGCGAAGTTACTCAGAAGCGGTCAGCCGGCAGCGATCATTTCCGGCTCACCGCTCGCGCTTCAGTTCATTTCGGTACTTCTTGGGCTCTCCCGGTGTCTGCGGGCGCAGCAGGCGCCGCAGGTGCGGGCACGGGCGCCGCCTGGCCAGGTGTTTGGCCCGGGATCTGCCCCGGCACCTTCTGGGTGGTCACCGGATGGTCGGCCATAACGCCCCGTGTATCCGATTTGCGTGAGGAAAAATACGTGAGTCCGAGGCTCGTCAAAAAGAACACGAGCGCGAGTATCGCTGTAGCCCGGCTCAGGAAGTTGGCAGAGCCTGCAGAGCCGAAAACGCTGCCGGCCGAGCCGCTGCCGAAAGCGGCGCCGACATCGGCGCCTTTGCCATGCTGCAGAAGCACGAGACCCACGATCCCGAGCGCAGCCACCACGTGCAGCACCAGTATGACTATTTCCATTTTTGTCCGTTCAACTCGCCGGGCTCGCAGCCCGACAGATCACTGCCATTTCATTAGCGTCCAGTGACGCGCCGCCGATGAGCCCACCATCGATGTCGGGCATCCCAAAGAGCTGCGCAGCGTTACTCCCTTTCACGCTGCCGCCATATAGCACCTGCACCTTCTCTGCGACCGCGGCGTCGTGTGTGGCCAGGCGCGTACGAATGTAGGCGTGCACTGCCTGCGCCTGTTCGGGCGTCGCTGTCTTCCCCGTGCCGATCGCCCACACCGGCTCGTACGCGATCACCGCGTGCGCGAATGATTGAGCGCCGGAGGCCGCGAGAACCGGCGCGAGCTGCGCGGCGACAACCGGTTCCGTGTACCCTGCTTCCCGGTCCGCCAGAGTTTCGCCCACACAGAGGATCGGAGTCAGCCCCGCCTTCAGTGCAGCGGCATACTTTTCCGCGACGGTCTCGCTGGTCTCTCCAAACAGCGCGCGCCGCTCCGAATGGCCAACGATGACGTAACGGCATCCGAAGTCGACCAGCATCGCGCCCGAGACTTCGCCGGTGTAAGCCCCAGCATCGAACTGCGAGACGTTCTGAGCGCCCCACGCCAAGCCCGTTCCGCTCAACAACTGCTGCACCTGTGCCAGATAAGGAAAGGGCGCGCAGATGGCGCACTTGACACCCACGACGCGAGCAAGCGCTGGAACGAGCGCCTGCAGCAGGGCCTGATTCGTAGCCAGGGTGCCGTTCATCTTCCAGTTACCTGCTACGAGCTTGATGCGCATTCCCGGCTGACCCACTTAAACCGTTCAATTTTACACGTCGGACGGGACGAGGGTCAACGAACTGCACTGATGGAAAACGTGCGCAACGTGCTGATTGGGAAAAGGATCAACCAAGAAGAGCAGACGGGAGCAAAAGCGCGCGGCAAAGAACGAGCGCGCGCTCAGCGTCAGCAGGCTTCGCGCACCGCTTGGGCGATGGTTTCGGCCCAACCCTTAACTTTCGCGCCCGCCTTGCCTTCGACCATCACTCGAATGACCGGCTCCGTTCCCGATGCGCGCAAGAGCACTCGTCCGGAGCCGTCCAGATCGTGCTCGGCGTCTGCAACGGCTTTCTGCACCTTCCCGTGCGACGCAAAATCGAAAGCCTGCTTGACTGCGACATTGATCAGCACCTGCGGGTAAAGCGCCATCGGTGCGGCCGCATCGACGAGCGATACGCTGTCGCTCACGAGCGCACGCAGTACCTGAAGCGCAGACACGATGCCATCGCCGGTCGTGTGTTTGTCGAGGCATACGATATGCCCGGAGTTTTCGCCGCCGAGCTGCCACCCGCGCTCATTGAGCATTTCCAGCACGTACCGGTCGCCGACCTTGGCGCGTGCGAAAGGGATGGAAAGCTGCGCAAGCGCGTGCTCCAGTCCCAGGTTGGTCATCTGGGTGCCGACTACACCGCCGGAAAGCATGCCCTGCTTCTGCCGATGTTGAGCGATGATGTAAAGCAGTTGGTCACCATCGTAAAGCTTGCCTTCGGAGTCGGCCATGACGACACGATCGGCGTCGCCGTCGAGCGCGATGCCGAAGTCGGCTCGCGTGCGTTTGACTTCGGCTTGCATGGCCTGAGGCCGTGTTGCGCCGACCTCGTCGTTGATGTTGAAGCCGTCCGGGTTGACGCCGATATCGACGACATCGGCGCCGAGCTCATGGAACACGCACGGCGCCACGTGATACGCAGCTCCGTGCGCACAGTCCACCACGATCCGCACGCCTTTCAGATCGAGGCGCGTAGGGAACGTGCTTTTGCAAAATTCAATGTAGCGGCCTACCGCATCTTCCATGCGCCGGGCTTTGCCGAGCTTTGCCGAGCTCATGCATTTCAAAGGCAGCTCGAGCTCACGCTCGATTTCGGTTTCGGTCTCATCGGGCAGCTTGGCGCCGTCTCCGGAGAAAAACTTGATGCCATTGTCCTGGAATGGATTGTGCGAGGCGCTGATAACGATCCCGGCCGAGAGCCGCAGCGCGCGCGTAAGGTACGCGACACCGGCCGTCGGCATGGGGCCTACGAGCAGGACATCCACACCGGCCGCTGAGAGGCCTGCCTGGAGCGCGGACTCCAGCATGTAACCGGAAACGCGGGTGTCCTTCCCGATCAGAACACTCGGACGCTCGGCGTGGGATGTACCACCTGCCAGCACCTTACCGGCCGCATACCCAAGCTTCATTACGAACTCAGGTGCGATCGGTGTTTCACCGACTTTGCCGCGCACCCCATCGGTACCGAAATACCTGCGTTTCATTGTTGTTCCGCCCCGATCACTTCCCGGAAATGGTCATTGTACCCGCGAGCGCGCACCATACCGCCAGAGCCTCGCGTGTGGCTAGGACGTCGTGCACACGCAAGATTCGCGCACCGCGCGCGGCCGCGAACAGGGCCGCAGCAACGCTTGCGTGCACGCGTTCACCCGCAGTGCGGCCGGTGATGCGGCCGAGCATGGCTTTGCGCGAAAGTCCTGCGAGCACGGGCACCCCGAGGGTCGCGAGCAGAGGCAGCGCTCGCACCAGCGCGAGATTGTGGTCGTAAGTCTTACCGAAACCGAAGCCCGGGTCGATGACGATGCGCTCGCGCGCTATCCCGGCGCCTTCAGCGGCATCCACGCGCGCAGCCAGATAACTACGCACCTCTTGCACGACGTCGTCGTAATGGGGACTCTGCTGCATGTTCTGCGGCTCGCCCTGTTTGTGCATCAGGCAGACCGCTACCGTACTCTGAGCGATGAGCTCCAGCGCGCCAGGTTCCTCCAGAGCACTGATGTCGTTGATGAAGCTCGCGCCTGCGGCAATCGCCTCACCCATGAGCTCGGGCTTGCGCGTATCGACTGAGATGGGCACGCCACAGCCCGCGAGCTCTTTGATGACCCCAAGTACCCGCCGGCGTTCTTCATCGATCGATACCGCTGCCGCGCCGGGACGCGTCGATTCGCCCCCGATGTCGAGGATGTCAGCGCCTTCGGCGATGAGAGCCCGCGCGTGGCGTACCGCGTCCTGCTGCGACGCGTAGCGGCCACCGTCGGAGAACGAATCGGGCGTGACGTTTACGACACCCATGATGAGCGGCCGCTGGAGCGCCAGCCTGTAAGAGCCGCAGTGAAGGACCATGCCGGCAAGGTACACAGAAAGAGGGGTGGGATTTTACTCCCACCCCTCTTCTGCGATAGTGCTCGACTACGTTTCTTGTGCCGGAGTCGCGGTCGGTGTCGGCGTCGGTGTGCTGTCGCGCGGCGGATGCTGCGCAGGCGCAGCTGCCGGCTTCGGCGGCCGCGGCGGACGGCCTTCCATGATGTCATTGATCTGCTCAGCGTCCAGGGTTTCCCACTCGAGCAGGGCTTTCGCCATCACTTCGACTTTCTCGCGATTAGCTTCGATCAGACCGCGGGCAAGCGCGTATTGCTGATCGACGATGCGGCGGATCTCGGCATCGACTTTCTGCAGCGTCGATTCGGAGACGTTCTTGTGCGTCGTGATCGAGCGGCCGAGAAACACTTCACCGTCATTTTCGCCGTAAACCATAGGCCCGAGCGACTCGCTCATGCCCCAGCGCATGACCATGTTGCGCGCCATTTCAGTGGCACGCTCGAAGTCATTCGATGCGCCGGTCGTCATCTGCTTCATGAAAATTTCTTCGGCAATCCGGCCGCCAAAGAGCACCGCGATATTCTGCAGAATCATCTCGGCATCCATGCTGTAACGATCTTCTGCCGGAAGCTGCATCGTCACGCCCAGGGCGCGACCGCGCGGAATGATCGTTACCTTGTGTACCGGATCGGTGCGGTGCAAAAGTCTTGCGACCACCGCATGGCCGGCTTCGTGATACGCCGTATTCTTGCGCTCGTGCTCAGGCATGACGATGGAGCGACGCTCGGCGCCCATGATGATCTTGTCTTTAGCGCGCTCGAAGTCATCCATGTCGACAAGACGCTTGCTCCCGCGCGCTGCGAAGAGCGCGGCCTCATTCACGAGATTCGCGAGATCCGCGCCGGAGAATCCCGGCGTGCCTCGTGCAAGGATGTCCGGGCGCACATCGGGCGCGACCGGCACTTTGCGCATATGCACCTGAAGGATCTGCTCGCGTCCGCGGATATCGGGCAGCGGCACGACCACCTGGCGGTCAAAACGTCCCGGCCGCAACAGCGCGGGATCGAGCACGTCCGGACGGTTCGTGGCGGCGATGACGATCACGCCGGAGTTCGCTTCGAAACCATCCATTTCAACCAGCAGCTGGTTCAACGTCTGCTCACGCTCATCGTTACCGCCGCCCAGGCCCGCGCCACGCTGGCGGCCGACCGCGTCGATCTCATCGATGAATACGATGCACGGCGAGTGCTTCTTCGCCTGCTCGAACATATCCCGAACCCGCGCCGCGCCAACACCGACGAACATCTCGACAAAGTCCGAACCTGAAATGCTGAAGAACGGCACCTTTGCTTCGCCCGCGATTGCGCGTGCGAGCAGTGTCTTACCTGTTCCGGGATTGCCGACCATCAGCACGCCGCGCGGAATACGCCCGCCGAGCTTCTGGAATTTCGACGGGTCGCGCAGGAACTCCACGAGCTCCGCGACTTCTTCTTTCGCTTCCTCGCAGCCGGCGACGTCCGCGAACGTCACGGTATTATTCGATTCGTCGAGCATGCGCGCACGGCTCTTGCCGAACGAGAATGCGCCGCCTCGGCCCCCGCCCTGCATCTGACGCATGAAAAATATCCACACGCCAATGAGCAACAGCATCGGGAACCACGAGACGAAGATGTTCATGAGGAGCGACGGCTCCTCTTCAGGCTTGGCTTCGATGATCACGCCGTTCTTGAGAAGATCGGAGACGAGCCACGGATCGGACGGGGAATAGGTGGTAAAGCGCTCGCCGGTCGACTTCACGCCTTTTAGAACGCGCCCCTCGATGGTGACCTTGGCGACCCGCCCCTGTTTCACCTCTTCGATGAACTGGGAGTACTCCATCGCCTTCTGAGTGCTCTGCCGCGTGCTGAACTGGTTGAATACGGTCATGAGGACCAGAGCGATCACCAGCCAGATCGCGACATTCTTGATCAGATTGTTCAAGCAGTCTCCTTGCGCCGAACTGGCGCTACCTCGTTCAATTCTAAACTAATCCCGCCGCGACGCCCGCGACTTCGGTCCGCCTTCCAAGAGCCCTTTGCCCAACAGATAAACCTCGCTCGACCGGCTGCGCGAAGCTTCCGGCTTGCGGGTGTAAACCTGAAGGAAAGTGCGCCGCAAAGTCTCGACGAGCTCTTCGTACCCGGCGCCGTGAAAGGTTTTGACCAGCAAGTTCCCGTGCGGTTTCAAGTGTTTCGAAGCAAAATCGATCGCGAGCTCGGCAAGACCGACCGCACGCGCCTGGTCAGCGCTGGCGATACCGCTGATATTGGGTGCCATATCCGAGAGCACAAGGTCGACGGGCGATCCTTCGAGCGCCTGCGCGAGCGCCAGCAGCGTCGCGTCTTCGCCGAAATCGCCGCAGATCACTGTAACGCCAGGTACTTGCGCTATCTCGAGCAGGTCGAGCGCGATCACTCGGCCGGTTGGACCGACCCGTTTCGATGCCACCTGCGACCAGCCGCCGGGCGCCGCACCGAGGTCGACAACTGTCATGCCTGGTTTGAGCAGCTTGTCCCTGGCGTCGATCTGCTGAAGCTTGTAGGCCGCACGCGATCGATAGCCTTCGGCATTCGCACGTTTGACGTAAGGGTCGGTCACGTGCTCACGCATCCACGCTTTGCTGCTCTTTGCCATGAGCGCTAGTGTAAGTATCGGCAGCTGCTTAGTGACGCCAATTTAGTGCTAAAGTTCGGGTGGTACCGTCCCCCCCGCAGCACATCCCTATAGAAGCAACATCGTGTCCGAACTGAGTTCCAGTGAGCATCGCGCATTGCGCGCACGAGCCCATCATCTGCAACCCGTAGTTTTCATCGGCAATGCCGGCCTGACCCCCGAAGTGCTCCATGAAATCGACGCCAACCTGAAAAGTCACGAGCTGATCAAAATCCGGGCGCTCGGCGACGACCGGGCGGCACGCGCCAATCTCATTTCAGCGGTCTGCGAAGCTACCGGCGCGCAACCCGTGCAACAGATTGGAAAGGTTTTGGTGGTATATCGAGCGGGCCCATCTGAAGATCGAAAAAACGCCAAGCCTCGGCCCAAACGGAAACCGGCACGGAAGACGAAGCGGAGCTTTCAACGGACGTAACGGTCAGCGGTGGGTATTGATGATCGACCTATATTTAAGTTCCGTGCTAAACGCTCAATCTTGACTATCCCTTACGCCAAAGACTGAGAGCTGTTACGGCTGACCGCTGACTCCTACCGCTGACGGTCGTGCGTTGCGCTACCGCTGACGGGTGTCACGCGTATTTCACATCCAGAATCTCGTACTCGCGCACGCCGCTCGGGGCCTGAACTTCCGCAACGTCGCCGGCGGACTTTCCAATGAGCGCCCGCGCAAGCGGTGAGCTGATCGAGATCTTGCCTTCCTTGATGTCCGCTTCATCCTCGCCGACGATCTGGTAGCTCACGACCTGACCGTTTTCCAGCTCCTCGAGATCGACAGTTGCTCCGAAAACACACCGGCCTTCGGCTTCCAGCAGTGCGGGATCGATGATCTGTGCGTTGGCCAACTTGGACTCGAGCTCCGCGATCCGACCCTCGATGAAGCTCTGCCGCTCCTTGGCCGCAGCATATTCAGCGTTTTCGGAAAGGTCACCGTGGGAGCGCGCCTCGGCAATCGCAGTGATGATCGCAGGACGCTGAACACCTTTGAGCTCCTGGAGCTCGGCGCGCAACTTTGTCGCGCCAATAACGGTCAAGGGAATTTTGGTCATGATTATTGTGCCGCCGCGGCGAGCAGACTGCCGTGAAGACTCTGAACGCTGTAGGCGTGCAGCTCCTGCGCCTGCGCCATGCCGGTGCAGCCTGCGCGCGCGCCCGCGAGCGTGGTGAAAAGGGATACGCGCTGCTGAAGCGCCGCGCGTCGTATCGAGTACGAATCGCGAATCGCAGTGCGTCGGTCTTCGACCGTGTTCACGATGAGCGCGATTTCGCGGTTCTTGATCATATCGACGATATGAGGACGCCCTTCGGCAACTTTGTTCACGGGCGTGACCGGCAAGCCCGCAGCAGCGATGGCAGCGGCGGTTCCGCGCGTGGCAATGAGACCGAATCCAAGCTCGTGCAATGATCGTGCGATGTCTACAGCGCGCGGCTTATCGGAATCGCGAACGCTCAGGAAAACTTTGCCGGACGAAGGCAGACGCTCACCCGTCGCCATCTGGGATTTGACGAAGGCCTCGGCAAACGTCTTACCCACGCCCATGACCTCACCAGTCGACTTCATCTCCGGCCCAAGGATCGTGTCAGCACCCGGAAACTTGATGAACGGAAACACGGCTTCTTTGACCGAGTAATACGGGGGTACAACTTCGGCTTTGACGCCCTGATCGGCGAGGGATCTTCCGGCCATGCAGCGCGCCGCAATTTTCGCGAGCGGCAGGCTCGTGGCCTTGGAGACGAACGGTACAGTGCGCGAAGCGCGGGGGTTCACCTCCAGCACGTACACGACACCGCTCTGAATCGCAAACTGCACGTTGATGAGCCCCACCACCTTGAGCGCTCGCGTCATGGCTACGGTTTGCCGGCGCAGCTCGTCCTGTAACTCGGGCGACAGCGAAAACGGCGGTAGGGAACACGCCGAGTCCCCGGAGTGCACACCGGCCTGCTCGATATGCTCCATCACGCCGCCAATGATCACTTGCTTGCCGTCCGATACTGCGTCGACGTCGACTTCAGTCGCGTCGTTGAGATAACGATCGAGCAGCACGGGCGAATCGTTGGACACCTTGATCGCTTCCCGCATGTAGCGCTCGAGATCGGCCTGCTCGTGCACGATCTCCATGGCGCGCCCGCCCAGCACGTAAGAAGGCCGCACGACGAGTGGGTAGCCGATCTCTTCAGCCGCAGCGAGCGCTTTGGAAGCGCTTCGAGCAGTGCGGTTGGGCGGCTGCTTGAGCTTGAGTTTGTTGAGAAGCTTCTGAAAACGCTCGCGGTCTTCCGCCATGTCGATCGAGTCCGGGCTCGTTCCGATGATGGGGACGCCGTTCGCCTCGAGGTCACGCGCAAGCTTGAGCGGCGTCTGCCCGCCAAACTGGACGATTACGCCGAAGGGGCGTTCGACGTGGACGATCTCGAGCACGTCCTCGAGCGTGAGCGGCTCGAAGTACAACCGGTCCGAGGTATCGTAATCGGTGGAAACCGTTTCGGGATTGCAGTTGACCATGATGGTCTCGAACCCGTCTTCTCGCAGCGCGAGCGCGGCGTGGACGCAGCAGTAATCGAATTCGATCCCCTGCCCGATACGGTTCGGCCCGCCGCCGAGCACCATGATTTTTTTTCGATCGGTCGGCTGCGCTTCGCACTCGTCCTCGTAAGTCGAGTACATATAAGCAGTGCGCGTCGCGAATTCCGCAGCGCACGTGTCCACGCGCTTGAACACCGGCCGAATACCCAGGGCATGCCGCCGTTGTCGCACTGCTGATTGTGAGGCGCCCAGGAGCTTTGCGAGACGCCGATCCGAGAATCCAGCGCGCTTCAGGCGCCGCAGTTCGTCATGCTCTATAGCGTCTATCGTTCTGCCGGTGAGCTCACGCTCGGTCGATATTAGGTCTTCGATTTGGGCGAGGAACCAGGGATCGATGTGCGAGAGCTCATGTATCTCCCGTAACGACATGCCGACGCGGAAGGCGTCAGCCAGATAATAGATCCGATCGGGACCCGGATCACCGAGCTCGTTCTCGATGACGTCACGATCCGTCGTGTGCTCATCGAACCCGTCCGCTCCGGTTTCGAGGCCGCGCAGCGCTTTCTGCAGCGACTCCTGGAACGTGCGGCCCATCGCCATTACTTCACCCACCGATTTCATCTGAGTGGTCAGGCGGTCGTCCGCGTGAGGAAATTTCTCGAACGCGAAGCGCGGAAGCTTGGTCACGACATAATCGATCGTCGGCTCGAAAGACGCCGGCGTAGCGCCGCCGGTAATGTCGTTGCGCAACTCGTCGAGCGTATAGCCGACCGCCAGTTTTGCGGCCACTTTGGCGATGGGAAATCCCGTGGCTTTGGACGCAAGCGCAGAAGAACGCGACACGCGCGGGTTCATTTCGATGATCACCATGCGCCCGTCGTTCGGGTGGATTCCGAACTGCACGTTCGAGCCGCCGGTGTCCACGCCGATTTCGCGCAGACACGCGATCGACGCATCGCGCATGATCTGGTATTCCTTATCCGTCAGCGTCTGCGCCGGCGCGACCGTGATCGAGTCACCCGTGTGGACGCCCATCGGGTCGAAGTTCTCGATCGAACACACGATGATGCAGTTGTCTTTGTGATCGCGCACCACCTCCATCTCGTACTCTTTCCAGCCGATCACCGATTCCTCGATGAGGATTTCCTTGGTCGGGCTCGCATCGAGCCCGCGCTCGACGATCGAAATGAACTCCTCGCGGTTGTAAGCGATACCGCCGCCCGTGCCGCCCATCGTGAACGAGGGCCGGATGATCGTGGGAAAACCGATCATACCCTGCACCTGCAGTGCTTCTTCCATGCTGTGCGCAAGCACCGAACGCGGGCTCGCAAGCCCGATCTTCGCCATCGCGCTTTTGAATTTCTCGCGGTCTTCAGCCTTGTCGATCGCTTCGCGCGAGGCGCCGATCATCTCGACGCCGTACTTCTCGAGCACACCGTGCCGGGCCAGATCGAGCGCGCAGTTGAGCGCCGTCTGTCCGCCCATCGTCGGCAGCAGCGCATCCGGTCGTTCGAGCCCGATGATCTTCTCCACCATTTGCCAATTGATCGGCTCGATATACGTTGCGTCCGCCATATCGGGATCGGTCATGATGGTCGCCGGGTTCGAATTGACGAGCACGACGCGATAGCCTTCCTGCCGCAGCGCCTTGCATGCCTGCACCCCGGAATAATCGAACTCGCACGCCTGCCCGATGACGATCGGGCCTGCGCCTATGATCAGGATCGATTTGATGTCGGTACGCTTCGGCATGGCTTCAGTTCAGTGAACGAGTGTGTGGCGACGGGACTGTTCTCCCATCACGCGATCACCCGTTCACGCTTTTGCTCCATCAGCCTGGTGAACCGATCGAACAAGTAATCCACGTCTCGCGGCCCCGGGCTCGCTTCAGGATGGCCCTGAAAGCAGAACGCTGGCCGGTCAGTCAATTCGAATCCTTGAAGACTGCCATCGAACAGTGAGACGTGCGTGATTCGGGCGTTCTGGGGCAGCGTGGCGGGATCGACCGCAAAGCCGTGATTCTGGCTGGTGATCATGACGCGGCCCGATTCCACGTCCTGCACGGGATGATTCGCCCCGTGATGACCAAACTTCATTTTCGTGGTCTTGGCGCCGACGGCAAGCCCCAGCAATTGATGACCGAGGCAGATCCCGAAGAGGGGCACTCCAACGCCGAGAAACGTTCGAATTGCGCGGATCGCATAATCGCACGGCGCGGGATCACCGGGCCCGTTCGCGAGCAAAATTCCATGCGGCTCCAGACCCAGCGCTTCTTCAGCCGGCGTCTCGGCCGGGATCACGGTTACTTTGCAGCCGCGGGAGGCAAGCTTGCGCAGGATATTGCGCTTTACACCGTAATCGTACGCAACGACATGAAACTTCGAGCCGCCCTCTTTACGGTAGCCGGCACCCAGCGCCCACGCGCCTTCGTCCCATGGATACGCAGTCTTGCAGCTCACCACCTTCGCGAGGTCCATTCCCATCAGTCCCGGGAACTCGCGCGCTGCACTCAGCGCCGCGTGCTCGTCGATCTTGCCGGCCATGATGCAGCCGTCTTGCGCGCCTTTGTCGCGGAGCATGCGAGTCAACTTGCGCGTATCCACATCCGCAATCGCGACGATGTTCTCGCGCTTCAGGTACTCGGAGAGCGTCGACGTCTGCCGCCAGTTGGACGAACGGACCGGCAGATCGCGTATCACCAGTCCTGCGGCGTAGATTCGATCGGCTTCCACATCTTCAGCATTCGCACCATAGTTTCCGATGTGCGGATACGTCAGCGTCACGATCTGCCGGCAATAAGACGGATCGGTAAGGATCTCCTGGTACCCGGTCATCGCAGTGTTGAACACCACTTCGCCAACCGTCAGCCCATCGGCCCCGATGGAGGTGCCGCGAAATACCGTCCCATCCTTGAGTACGAGGATGGCGGGCGTACGCGCTGACACGGCAAACTCCTGATTTGATGGGACTAGATGCGGAAAGCGGGACAGGTAGACCCCGTCCCGCTCGCTTGAAGTCTGCAATTATACGGAAAAACATGGGAGACGTGAACGGCCCCGCGGGTCACTTTAGGTGCGCCACCGACATAAGCTGCGCTTGTGCCCAGCGTTAAGGCTTCGGCGCTTCGGGGACCGCATCGGGTATTGCAGTGGCGCCCGCTGATGGGAGCACAGGCGCGCCTGTCGCCGCAGCCGGCGCCGCATCGCCACTCGCGCGTTTTGCGGTTTCCGGTGTGCTCGCAGGTGTCGCAGCCCTCGATGACGGTACGACGTCGCCATCGATACGCATCAGCTTGTCTCCATCGAAAACGACGATAATGCGGCGCTGCTCGACTGTGCGTCCGCCTTTTTGCAGCAGGTAGATGTAGTCCCACCGGTCGGCATGGAATGGATCAACGATCAGCGGCGTCCCGAGCGCAAATCGCACCTGGCTCTTGCTCATGCCGGGCTTGAGCTTTGCAACCATGTCCTGGGTGACGTAGTTTCCCTGCTGAATATCAATCTTATGAGCGCTGATGCCCGGCAGCATCGGCACTTGCTTGCAGCCTGCGAGGACGATCAGCAGCGGAATCAGTTTACGCATTCAGACGAACAGGCGCGTGACCCATGAAGTGCTGGCGACGCGCTCGTTTTCAAGAGAAATGATTCCTAATATGATAGCCCAGACCCATCGATCCCTCACAGGCAACTCTTGAGCTCGCCTTCCGATCTGAAGACCATAGGCCTCAAAGCGACGCTACCGCGTCTGCGGATACTCGAGATTTTCGAGAAGAGCGAAGTGCGCCACCTGTCCGCAGAGGACGTATACAAGACGCTGCTGAAGGAAGGGACCGACTCAGGCCTTGCAACGGTTTATCGCGTGCTGACGCAGTTCGAACAAGCCGGGCTGCTCATCCGCCACCATTTCGAGGTCGGTAAAGCCGTTTTCGAGCTCAAACAGGGCGGGCACCACGACCACATCGTATGTGTAGAGTGCGGCCATGTTGAAGAGTTCTACGACCCCGATATCGAGAAGCGCCAGATCGAAGTCGCGCAAGATCGAGGATTCAGGATACAGGATCACTCGCTGCATCTGTACGCGCAGTGCACGCGAGTGGACTGTCCGCACCGCAGCCGCGGGAGTGAACGCACGCAACGCTGAACCGAGTGGGCGGACAAAACCCCGACTCCTTCACTTCTCATTTGCTCACTCGTTCACTGCCCTGAAGCATCTCTGCTGCGTGCTTGCGCGTCGTGTCGGTGATCTTCACACCGCCCAGCATCCTCGCGATCTCGTCGACGCGCTGCTCTGAGTCCAACGCCACTACTCTGCTCGACACCTTCGCTTTCGTCGTCGTCTTGGCAACCTGCCATTGCTGATCGGCGGACGCAGCCACCTGCGGCAGGTGCGTAATGCACATCACCTGATGCTTGTGGCCGAGCTGTTTCAGCATTTTGCCGACGATCTCCGCGACGCGTCCGCCTATGCCTGAATCGACTTCGTCGAACACGAGGGTCGGCACTTGCGCCACTTGACTCGTTACCGTCTGTATCGCAAGGCTCAGGCGCGAGAGCTCACCGCCGGAGGCCACTTTCGCGAGCGGCTGCGGTGGCAAGCTCTTGTGCGCGGCAACCCGAAACTCGACCTGTTCCAGGCCGTGCGCAGCAGGGTCAGCGAGTACCTCGAGCACGGTTTCAAAAACGCCGCCCGCCATCGCGAGCGTCTGCATCCCGGCCGTAACCTCTGCCGACAGTCTGGTCGCGGCTGTGCGACGACCCGCGCTCAAGCTTTGTGCTTCCGCCATATATGCAGCGCGCGCGTCGTCCTCGAGACGCTTCAGCGCTTCGGGATCGCCACCCGCATCCAGCTCGGCAAGTCGCGCACGCCAGCGTGCGACGACGACCGGAATATCCTCAGGTTCGATCCGGTACTTGCGGCATGCGGTGTGGACAGCGTCCACCTGATTCTCGGCCTCGCGCAGACGCTGCGGATCGACATCGAGCTTCTGTTGATAATGCCGCAGGCTGTACACCGCTTCCTGGATTTGAATGCCTGCGGGCTCGAGCACATCGATAATTTCCTGCAGAGACGCGTCGAACTCGAGCAGGCCGTTCAGGCGCGCAAGGACCGTGTTCAACTGTGACAGGCTGGATGATTCGCCTTCGGAAAGGGCTTCGAGGCCATATTGCGCGCCCTCGATCAGGCTCGCGGCATGAGAGAGCCGACTGTGTTCAGCGAGCAGGCTCTGCCAGCCCTCCACCGTGAAAGCCAGGGCCTCGAGCTCCTTGACCTGCCATTCAAGGCTTTCGCGCTCGGCATCGATCGCAGCCGAATTCGTCTCGAACGCCTTGCGCCGCTCGCTCCGCGTCTGCCATTCACGGTAGAGCGCACGGGTGCGCGTAGCAGCATCTTCCAGGCCCGCAAACGCATCGAGGAGCTCTCGCTGAGCCATTGAGCGCAACAGAGATTGGTGTTGATGCTGTCCGTGTATGTCGACCAGGAACTCTCCGGCCTCGCGCAGCTGCGCCAGCGTAGCGGGGCTGCCGTTGATGAATGCACGCGAACGCCCGCCTGCGTCGATGATCCGTCGCACCAGGCATGATCCTTCATCGCCTGTGAGCTCCTGCTCGGCGAGCCACCTGCGCAGCCGGCCATCGTCCGCCAGGTCGAACTCGGCGCTGATTTCTGCGCGTTCGGCGCCCTGCCGTATGACCGTCGCATCGGCGCGTTGCCCGAGGACAAGCGCCAGCGCGTCGATCAGTATCGATTTGCCCGCGCCGGTTTCACCCGTGAATACGCTGAAGCCCGGCCCGAACTCGAGCTCCAGCCGCTCGACGATGACGTAGTCGCGGATGCTCAGGGTACGTAACATCGGTCGAAGCGGTTAGCGGTCGGCAGTCAGCGGAAACACGCATGACCCTGCGTGGCTCACAGCTAACGATATACGTTCAGTCATCACCGGTTCCACTTGAGCTTCTGCCTCAACATGGCGTAATAGCTGTGCCCGAGCGGATGCAGAAGTCTGATGTCGTGCGAGTAGCGCCGCACGACGATCCGGTCGCCCTCGCGCAGGTCGAAATGGGAATGGCTGTCGAAGTGCGCTCGCGGATCATCGGCGCTGTGCACGACGACCTCGACCGTACAATCGCGGCTCAACACGATCGGCCTGTTGGAAAGCGTATGCGGGCACACCGGCACGAGCGTCATTACGCGCAGCGACGGGTGCACGATGGGCCCACCGGCAGACAGTGCGTAGGCCGTCGATCCCGTGGGTGTGGCAACGATGAGGCCGTCCGAGCGTTGCGTGTAGATGGCCTCGCCATCGATGTGCAGCTCGAATTCGATCATGCTGCCCCGCACGCCTTTGCTGATTACGACGTCGTTGAAGGCCAGCACATCGAAAACGCGTTCCTTGCCGCTATAGATCTCGGCCGCGAGCAGCATCCGATCCTCGGTGACGTACTTGCCGTCGAGCATCGCACCGATCGTCTCGAACATCGTGTCGAGCGAGATGTCGGTGAGAAAGCCCAGTCGACCCTGGTTCACCCCAACCAGCGCTACGTCGTACGGTGCAAACGTGCGCGCGATGTTGAGCATCGTGCCGTCCCCGCCGAGAACGATCGCCAGATCAGCACGTGCCCCCAATTCTTCGAGCGCGAGGACCGGGTAAGGACAGTCGCCGATGTGGGACGCGGTGAGGCGGTCGAGCAGCACCTCTACGTCACGTTCGCGCAGAAAGCGAGCGAGCTCCAGCAACGGTCCGGCGATCTCGGGGCTTTTGTACTTGCCGATGAGCGCGATGGTTTTGAAGGACTTCTTCATTGCTTCGCATTAAACCATATAACCCTGCCGTAGCAGGTTCCGCGCACTCGCGTACGAGCGCGTGTAAACGCCGAATTATCTTTTCCGTTTAGTACCTTAGGGTTGGATGGTCCACGCGCTTTTTGTGTAGAATGAACTTCATGTCGAACGATATCCCGGTGTTGGGCGAGCGAGCGCAGATTCTGCTGAAGACGCTTGTCGAACGCTACATCGCCGACGGGCAGCCGGTCGGCTCGCGCGCCCTGTCCAAGTATTCCGGCCTCGATCTTTCTCCGGCGAGCATCCGCAACGTGATGGCGGACCTCGAGGATCTCGGTTTCATCGCGAGCCCTCATACATCCGCAGGCCGCATTCCGACTGCACGCGGGTATCGTTTCTTCGTCGACACGCTCCTGAAGATCAGGCCGCTTGATACGCTTGAAATCAACAAGGTCGAAGTTCAACTGCACGCCGAGAACCGTCAGCGGCTAGTCACATCTGCATCCCAGGTGCTCGCGGACCTGACGCGTTTCGCCGGCGTAGTCATGACGCCGCGGCGCAGCGCGGGCTTTCGGCATATCGAATTCGTGAAGCTGTCCGAAAGCCGGATACTGTTGATCCTGGTCACGCCTGAAGGCGACGTGCAGAACCGGATTATTTTCACCGATCACTCCTATTCGCCGTCCGAGCTGGTCGAGGCGGCCAACATCCTCAACCAGAACTATGCAGGGCTGACTTTCGAAGAAACGCGCCGACGGGTGCATGACGAGCTGAAGCAGCTGCGCGAGGATATGACGCAGCTCATGTCGAAGGCGCTCGAAGTGGGCAGTCAGGCGGTCAACGATTCCACGGATGATGTCGTGATCTCGGGCGAAGGACGGCTCCTCGATGTTCAGGACCTCTCTTCCGACATGCAGCGGCTGCGGAAGCTGTTCGACCTTTTCGAACGGAAGACAGGTCTGCTGCAACTGCTTGACGTCTCGAGCCGCGCGCATGGCGTGCAGATATTCATCGGCGGCGAATCGGGGCTGGTCCCGCTCGACGAGTGCAGCGTCGTCACTGCACCCTATGAAGTCGACGGTCAGATCGTGGGGACCGTCGGTGTGATCGGTCCCACGCGGATGGCGTACGAGCGCGTGATTCCGATCGTGGACATCACGGCGAAGCTCCTGTCCAGCGCGCTCTCTCATCATTAAGATCCACGTCGCGCCTCCGGGCGCAAAAGCCCCGCCAATGCGGTTAGCGCCGCCGCACGTAGTCTAAATACACAGCAAGATCGGTATGCCACGGTACGCAACAGAGCCGACGCACGCGAATTCCATCTCCTCGCATATCGGCGTTCTGCTCATCAACCTCGGCACGCCCGAGGCCCCCACCCGCGAGGCTGTACGCGTTTACCTGAAAGAGTTTCTTTCCGATCCACGTGTAGTCGAAATACCGCGAATTCTGTGGTGGCCGATCCTTAATCTGTTCGTGCTGCGCACGCGGCCGAAGAAGTCCGCTGCGCGATACGCGCAAATCTGGATGCCTGAGGGCTCACCCCTGAAGGTTTATACGGAGCGCCAGACGACGCTCCTTCGCGGCTATCTCGGCGAGCGCCTGCGGGCGCCGCTGGTCGTCGACTATGCGATGCGCTACGGTAAACCTTCCATCCGTGAGAAGCTCGCCGCGCTGAAAGCACAAGGCTGCAATCGCATACTCCTCGTTCCGCTGTACCCGCAATACTCCTCCAGCACGACGGCGACCGCTCTAGACGCAGCCTACGCCGAGCTCGGTCGCATGCGCACTCAGCCCGAGATGCGCGCAATTCGCGATTTCCACGACGATCAAGGCTACGTCGCCGCGCTGGCGGCATCGGTGCGCAGCTACTGGGAAAAACGCGGACGCCCGGATGTGCTCGTCATCAGCTTTCACGGCGTCCCACAGCGCACGATGGACATGGGTGACCCGTATCATCTGCAGTGCCAAACGAGCGCGCGCCTGCTCGCGGCCGAGCTCGGCCTGCAGGATCATCAATACAGCATTTCGTTCCAGTCCCGCTTCGGCCGGGCGAAATGGCTTCAACCCTATACAGCGGACGTGCTCGCCGATCTGGGCCATCGCAAGACGGGCCGTGTAGACGTCATGTGCCCGGGGTTCGTGGCGGACTGTCTTGAAACGCTGGAAGAGATCGCCATCGAGGGAAAAGGCATTTTTCACAGCGCGGGCGGAGGTGAATTGCGCTTCATCCCGTGCCTCAACGACAGCCACCCGTGGATTGCGGCCCTCGCGGACCTCACGGCCCGAAATCTGCTGGGCTGGATAGACCGATCGCCAGCGGGGTCCGAACCCCACCCATCGCTGGCCGTCTCCACCGGTATGGGCGCCTGAAAACGTTCGACGCTTGAATTCAGTGCGCCTGACCCCATGTGCTGTGGGTTAACAGGAGCGCAAGATGCAGGAAACCCCCGATATTACGAACGGTCAACAATACGGCACGCCCCCGAATGACGGCGGCGCGCCCGGATCGGAGCTCGAAGAGCGTCTGAAGCAGGCCGAGCTCGCCGCCCAGGAGCACCATGACGCGTACCTGCGCGCGCGTGCCGATTGCGACAACGCCCGCAAGCGCAGCCAGAACGAAATCGCCAACGCCCACAAATTTGCCGTCGAGAACTTCGTCACCGAGCTGGTCCCGGTCAAAGACAGCCTCGAAGCAGCGCTGGCCTCGGAAAGCGGTTCAGCCGAAGCGCTCAGAAGCGGCGTCGAGCTCACGCTGAGGCAGTTGAAGTCCGTCTTCGATAAATTCAGCGTGAAGGAAATCAACCCGGTCGGGGAGAAGTTCGACCCACACCGCCACCAGGCAATCAGCATGGTCGAGTCCGATGCCGAGCCGAACACGGTGGTGCAGGTGCTGCAGAAAGGCTATCTCCTGCACGACCGCGTCATCAGACCGGCACTCGTGACGGTGGCGAAGCCGAAAGCCGTTGAAAATTGACGGGTTACACCCAATATCGGCTATGACGGTTTAGTGCAGCTCGGATTGCAGACTCTTTTGGGTATTTAGTGAGGAACACATGGCAAAAATCATAGGCATTGACCTCGGCACCACGAACTCCTGCGTGGCCGTGATGGAAAACGGTGCGCCGAAGGTCATCGAGAATTCTGAAGGGGCACGCACCACGCCTTCCGTGGTCGCGTACATGGATGACGGTGAAATTCTCGTTGGCGCCCCGGCGAAGCGGCAGGCGGTGACCAACGCGAAAGCGACGATCTATGCTGTCAAGCGCCTGATCGGGCGCAAGTTCGGTGACAAAGAAGTGCAGAAGGACATCGAATTGATGCCGTACAGGATCGTCAAGGCGGACAACGGCGACGCGTGGATCGAAGTGCGCGGCAAAAAAGTTTCTCCCCAGGAAGTGTCCGCGCAGGTACTGATCAAAATGAAGAAGACGGCCGAGGACTACCTCGGCGAACCCGTCACCGAGGCGGTTATTACGGTGCCGGCGTACTTCAACGATTCCCAGCGCCAGGCGACGAAAGACGCGGGCCGCATCGCCGGACTCGAAGTGAAGCGCATCATCAATGAGCCGACGGCCGCTGCACTCGCGTTCGGCCTCGACAAGAAAAAAGGCGATCGCAAAATCGCGGTTTACGACCTCGGCGGTGGCACGTTCGACATTTCGATCATCGAGATCGCCGAAGTCGAAGGCGAGCACCAGTTCGAAGTGATGTCGACGAATGGCGATACGTTCCTCGGCGGTGAGGACTTCGACCAGCGCCTCATGGACTACTTGTGCGACGAGTTCAAGAAGGAGTCAGGGCTCGATCTCCGGAAGGACATGCTTGCGCTGCAACGGCTGAAGGACGCGGCTGAGAAAGCAAAGATCGAGCTTTCGTCCTCGCAACAGACCGAGGTGAATCTGCCCTACATCACGGCGGATCAATCGGGACCGAAGCATCTGGCAATCAAGGTGACGCGTGCGAAGTTCGAGTCACTGGTCGACGAGTTGATCGAGCGCACGATCGAACCGTGCCGTATCGCAGTGAAGGATGCGGGTGTGAAGCTCTCGGAGATCGACGACATCATTCTCGTCGGCGGCCAGACGCGCATGCCGAAAGTGCAGGACAAGGTCAAAGAGTTCTTCGGCAAGGAACCGCGCAAGGACGTAAATCCGGATGAAGCGGTTGCAATCGGTGCAGCCATACAAGGCGGTGTGCTGCAGGGCGAAGTAAAAGATGTGCTGCTGCTCGACGTAACGCCGTTGTCGCTCGGTATCGAAACGCTCGGTGGCGTGATGACGAAGCTGATCCAGAAGAACACGACCATTCCGACCAAGGCCACGCAGGTCTTCTCGACTGCCGACGACAATCAGACCGCAGTGACGATACATGTCCTGCAGGGCGAGCGCGAAATGGCGCGGGCGAACAAGTCGCTGGGGCAGTTCAACCTGACGGATATACCGCCTTCACCGCGCGGGTTGCCGCAGATCGAGGTCACGTTCGACATCGACGCAAACGGCATCCTGCACGTATCGGCCAAGGACAAGGCGACCGGCAAGGAGAACAAGATCAAGATCCAGGCATCCAGCGGTCTCAACGAGGAAGAGATCCAGCGCATGGTGAAAGATGCCGAAGCGCACGCCGAGGAAGACAAGAAAGCGCGTGAACTGATCGAAGCACGCAACCAGTGCGACCACATGGTCCACTCAGTGAGAAAATCGCTGAAGGAAGCGGGCAGCAAGATCAGTGATGACGAGAAAGCCAAGATCGAAGCCGCGCTGAAGGAAGCCGAAGAGGCGATGAAATCCGACGACAAGGCAAAGATCGAATCCGCCACACAGGCGCTTGCGCAGGCTGCGCACAAGCTCGCTGAACAGATGTATGCTCAGGAGCAAGGTAAGCAGCAGGGTCAGCCGAGCGGCAGTCAGCAAGGTCAGCAGGGGTCCTCGGGCGCGGCTAATGCCGGCAGCAACGACGACAGCGATGTCGTCGACGCGGAATACGAAGAGGTCAAAGACAAGAAGTAAGGGATTCCGGCTGCGGGATCTGCTTTCAGAATATGGGGAGGCCCGCAGCGGGCCTCCCCTTTCTGCGTTATTGAGACCATTGAAAAATACCGGGCGCTATTAAGGGAGCCATGGCGAAACGAGATTATTACGAAGTGCTCGGCGTCAACAAAGACGCAACCGAGGACGAGATCAAGAAGTCTTATCGCAAGCTTGCGATGAAACACCATCCGGATCGCAATCCGGATAACCCTAAAGCCGAAGAACATTTCAAGGAAGCGAAAGAGGCATACGAGGTTCTGACGGATGCCAACAAGCGTGCTGCGTACGATCACTACGGGCACGCCGGCGTTGACCCCTCCGCCGCCGCAGGTGCGGGCGCCGGTTTCGGTGGATTTTCCGACGCGTTCGGCGACATCTTCAGCGATATATTCGGTGGGGGACGGTCGCGGTCGACCGTCTTTCGTGGTGCCGATCTGCGCTACAACCTCGAGATCGCGCTCGAGGACGCCGCACGCGGCACCGAGACGCGCATCCGAATCCCCGCGCTCGAGGAATGTGAGACTTGCAAGGGCACGGGCGCGAAAGCCGGCAGCCAGCCGACAACTTGCCCGACGTGCAGCGGACACGGGCAGGTGCGCATGCAGCAGGGCTTCTTCTCGATTCAGCAGACTTGTCCTCGCTGCCACGGCACCGGCAAGATCATTCCCAACCCGTGCCAGCCCTGCAGCGGCACCGGTCGTGTCAAGAAACACAAGACCCTTTCGGTCAAGATACCCTCCGGCGTTGACGAGGGGGATCGCATTCGGCTTTCAGGTGAAGGTGAGGCCGGCGTCAATGGCGGACCGGCCGGCGATCTCTACGTCGTCATTCACATCAAGCCTCATAACGTCTTCACCCGCGATCACAACGATCTGCATTGCGAGATGCCGATCAGTTTCACAATAGCTGCGCTCGGGGGGGACATCGAGGTTCCCACGCTCGACGGTTACGCGAAGATCCGCGTCCCTGTCGAAACGCAGAGCGGAAAAGTCTTTCGCCTGCGTGGAAAAGGGATCAAAGGCGTGCGTTCGAGCACCCACGGCGACCTGCTGTGTCACGTGGTCGTGGAAACGCCGGTCAATCTCACGGCGCGACAGAAAGAGCTTCTGCAGGAATTCGAAGCGATCAGCGGCAAGGATGCGGAAAGGCACAATCCCCGCGCGAAGTCGTGGATGGACAAAGTGAAGGAGTTCTTCGATTCGTAGGCAGCAGCGGTAAACGGCAGGTAATGTTAAGAAGGCCCGGCGGAAACGAACGCCGGGCCTTTGCATTTGTGCCGGACCGGAGCAGACTTCGAATCCAATGGACGCCCCGCACATGAACCCGATGGGCACGGACGGGTTCGAGTTCATTGAGTACGCCGCCCCGGACACGGCAGCGCTGGCCGCGCTCTTCGAGAGCATGGGCTTCGCGCCGGTCGCGCGTCACCGTTCCAAGAAGGTGATGCTGTACCGCCAGGGCGATATCAACTTCGTGCTGAATCACGAGCCGGACAGCTTCGCCCAGTCGTTCGCACGTGTGCACGGTCCATCCGTCTGCGCGTTCGCCATTCGCGTCAAGGATGCTGCGCGCGCTTACAAGCGCGCGATCGATCTTGGAGCAAAGCCCCATAAGGCGCAAATCGGGCCGATGGAGCTCAACATTCCTGCGATCCGGGGCATCGGCGGCAGCCTTATCTATTTCGTAGACCGGTATGGCACACGTTCGATCTACGACGTCGACTTCGTCGCCGTCTCGTCCTCGCTGCGCTCGGCAGCCGCTAATGGAACAGAGGGAAACCCAAGGTTTCCCTCCCTCCCGGGAGGAGGCGGAGAACGAACAGAGGGAAACCCAAGGTTTCCCTCCGTAACCTCCCTTCCTTCGGATAGTACGGGCGTGCCTTCTGTGAATTGGGGAGTGGGGCTCACGCACATCGATCACATCACGCACAACGTGCATCAGGGCAGGATGGATCACTGGGCTCGCTTCTATGAGCACCTTTTCGGGTTCCGGGAAATCCGCCACTTCGACATCCACGGTGAGAAGACCGGCTTGCGCTCGCGCGCGCTCGTGAGCCCATGCGGGAAGATACGTATTCCCATCAACGAGCCGACCGACAGGAAATCGCAAGTCGAAGAGTATCTCGACGCATATCATGGCGAAGGCATACAGCACATCGCTCTGGCGACGGGCGACATCCATGCGAGCGTCGAGGCGCTGAGAACAACCGGCGTGAGCTTTATGCGGACGCCTCGCACCTATTACGATGCGATCGAGGGCCGCATTCCACGCCATTGTGAGGACATCTCGCGGTTGGAGCACAACCAGGTTCTGATCGACGGCAGGCCCGGCGATCTGCTCCTGCAGATCTTCACCGAGACCGTGATCGGTCCCATATTCTTTGAGATCATCCAGCGCAAAGGCAACGAGGGATTCGGCGAAGGTAATTTCCAGGCCCTGTTCGAAGCGATCGAACGCGACCAGATTGCGCGAGGGGTGATCTGATGGGGCGCTTGCGCAGCGAGGGTGCACCGCATGCTGCTGCAATCTCGCGCTTGCCCGCGTACACGGCGCATGGCTCACGATTCGAGCAGCGCCGGCCAGCCAATTCAGGCGTCGATAGTCAGCGATCTTCGAGGGGGCCATTATGACCAAGGTGTTACGCAAGTCGCTATCGTCCGAGCCGGACCTCGCGGGGCTTACCCCGCCCACGTTGCAGGCAATACTCGAAGGCCAGCCGGGCTACACAGCAGAACGCGGACAGGCCTTTCTCAGATTTCGGGCGCGCCTCGCCTCCGAGCTTTTCAATCATCGCGTCATTACGGCGAACCCTTACACCGCCTGGTTCAGCCGCGGCGAGCAGAACGAAGCGCAGATCAGGGAATTCGTGGTTCAGTTCTCGGTCTTTTCGAATCAATTTCTGATCGCACAGCTCAACAAGGTCATTAACGCCGACACGCTCGACGGCATGCGCGCATCCAAGGAAATACTCGCGAACGAGCTCGGTGTCACGTTCAGGAAGGCCGGCGACAGCCGCTCGAAGACGGGAACCCGCCCCGCGGGTTTCGATCCGGACCGCGCCGGCACCGAAGGGAGCGTGCAGGGCGGCGTATTCCATTTCGAAGCCGGGCATTTTGAATGGCTGTGGACGATCGCGAAGCATCTGGACTTACGCTTCGGTGAAATCGGCCATAGGCGCCATGGGAGGCCGCCTACGCTCAATTTCTGCGACGAGCTCATACGACTTTACGGTGGTGAAAATTACGAGGTTTCACAGGCCGCGAGCTTTGCGGTCGAGAACTGGGCCGCTGCGGGTTTCTGGAAGGAGCTGATCGCGGGCTTCAGAACGTACAACGAAAAACACGGCACGCACATTCCTGCGGGATTCTTCGTCTGGCACGATCGCGTCGAGGCGCAGCACGCACGGCACACGCAGGAAGAGCTCGAGGAGTATTACTTTCACACCGCTCTGAACGAGGATCATTTCGTACGCTATGGCAACGAGATGCTGGACGGTGTCGCCACATTCTGGGACGGCCTTGAAGCACAGCGGACCGCGAGTCAGAGCCAGCCGGCCTTACGGAACCGATAGAACAGATAGCCGTCGAAGATCCCCATAACAGCGAGCGCCGTCGGGTAGCCGAAGTGCCAGCGCAGCTCTGGCATGACGTCGAAGTTCATGCCGTAGATCCCCGCAATCATGGTGGGCACCGCCACCAGCGCGGCGTAGGCGGCCAGACGTTTCATCGTCTCGCTTTCGTTCACAGTGATGAGCGACAGGTTCACGGTAATCGCAGTGGTCAACATATCGCGCAAACTTTCGATCGACTGGTTGATACGGAACAAATGATCGTAGATATCGCGGAAATACTCCTGCACATTGGCGGTCACCGCGGGCACGCGCCCCCCATACAGCTTGCCGGCTGCCTCGTGCAAAGGTCCCGCGGCGTGGCGTAAGACCATGAGCTTTCGCTTCAACGCGTAGAGTGCGACGACGTTCGCCCGGGCCGGCGCGCCCTCGAATATGTGCGCCTCGATACGCTCGAGCTCATCCTCCAGTGCGTCGATCACCGGGAAATACCGGTCGACCACCGTGTCCATGAGGCCATAAAGAACGTAACCGGGCCCTTCCTTGAGCAGATGGGGCTCGCGCTCAGCGCGCTCACGCACATTGCGGAAACCTTCACGCGTGCGTCTTCTGACTGTTAAAACGTAGTCGCGCCCGACGAACACATCGATTTCGCCTTCCAGCAAGCCGCCATCGGCGAGCTCCACCGTATGCATCACGACGAAGAGGCAATCACCATACTCCTCGACTTTGGGCCGCTGATGGCCGTGCAGCGCATCTTCGACGGCAAGTTCGTGGAGACCGAACTCGAGCCGCATCTCTTCGAGCTCATCAGGCGTGGGTTCGCGCAGCGCGACCCAGACGAAACGTCCGGGCCTACCGAGGTGTAGATGGATTTCCTCCTTCGGTATGTCGGCGAGCTTTTTGCCATTTTCGTAGACTGCGCAACTGATAAGCATACCTGCCTCTCCCTGGCGCGATGATAACGCTTACGCCGCGGCGCGCTGCTTGCCACTGCTCTCTCGCCTGTACGATAAATCACGATGACATGCGCACCGTCTGCGCGCGCTCGCCAGATGAGGGACGCATGACTGCTGGACAAACGGATATTCATCACGGCGCGGCCGCCGACCGGAAGCAACCTGCGCGCAGGACGCAATTCGTAAGGCTGCTGCACGTCCGACGTTCGTTCTTTCGCGCGCTCCGCAGCTTGAGAGAAACAATCGAAACGGATCTCACCGATTTAGGCTGGAGGGATCGATTGTGTCGTGCACCTGGCCTGCGTCCCACGTGAGGACTCCTGGGACGCAATAGGCGGGGACAATATTTCAGGCGCTTACCACGAGCAGCGCGCGTGATGTTTCATGCTAGGATACCGCGCGCTCAGTGATGCTACTCAAGAAACTCATATCGGCGACACGCTCGTCGGCCCGCCTCCCCGCTGGCGCTGAGCCCGATTACCCGCTCGAAATAGAAGCGAGCGTGAGTCGTCTTCATTCACGCGCCGCCATCCGCCGTCACCTGGAGATTCTCCATGACGGTCTCGTCGTCGGCAGTGAACGGTTCACTGACCTGTACTTCCGCTGTCTGGAAGATACGGGAACGCTCGTCACGCCATTCAATGTGTTCCAGCGCTTCCAGACGCGCCACGACCTGGTCCGCTACTTCCTTGCTACGCTCTCCGTTCCAGGCGCGAGGGTGGAATGCGGAGCATACCGTGGCGCCACCGCGCTCCTGCTTTGCCGCACATGGCGCAGCACGGACACCGGATTTGACGGCCACAATTTTTTCCTGATCGACAGTTTCTCCGGGACCTCTTCGTCCACAAGACCTGACTACATAGCGGTCCGCGATGAAGCGGGGGAAACGCGCATGGAGCCGTTCTTCCCGCCGGGTAAGACCGACGTGAAAGTCGACGACGTTCGAGCTTACTTCCGCGATTTCCCCCGCGCTCAGATCCTGGAAGGGTGGATACCGCAAGTGTTTCGAGAGCTGCCGCCAACGAGCTGGGCGTTTGTACATCTCGATCTGACTCTCTACGAGCCCACACTCGGCGCTCTCGAGTATTTTTACGACAACTTGAGCGCAGGCGGCGTGCTCATCTGCGATGGGTCCGTTTTCTGTCCCGGCGCACAAAAAGCCGTCGACGCTTTCTCCATCGCTCACGACGTTCCATACGTCACCCTGGGCCATCGGGAAGCAGTGTTTCTCAAGCCTTAGGCAGCGCCGAGCTCGAGCGCCATGCTCAGTTCCGTGTTGAAACAGTTGTTTCAAAAAATGCCGGGGCGTGGACATTCGGATTCGAGCTGGCTCGAGCGCGCCACAGCACTGCACCGGGACGGATGCCTCGATGAAGCGGCGGCAGTGTGCCGGGCCCGTCTCACGGTCAATCCCGCCGACGTGCAGGCGCTTGAGGCGCTCGCTGCAGCGCTGCTTGCGCAGGGGCGATCCTCGGAGGGCCTCGCCTGTCTGCGTCAGGCGCTTGAACACGCACCCGAAAACGCGGAACTGCACGCAACCCTGGGCCTCGTGTACTCCGCCACTGGACAGATCGATGCCGCGCTGGAGAGCTATCGCCGCGCGACCACATTACAGCCTGGATTGGGAGATGCCTGGATCCGGCTCGCGGGCCTGCTCAAAACCACCGCCCGCTACGACGAGGCGGAAGACTGCTGCCGTCACGCAATGGCAGCGATAGGAGCTACCAGTACACTGCGGCACGCGCTCGCAGAGGTGCTGTTCGAGCAAGGCCGCGTTGCAGAATCGATCAACGAGCTTCGCGCAGCGCTCGCACTCGACGCGAATGCACCGGAAATCCACAGCGACTTGTTGCGCGCGCTGAACTACGTCGGCGGGCTGGAACCCGCCGCAGTATTCGGCGAGCACCGCGCGTGGGGCCTGAGCCACGCAGCTGCGCTCGAAGACCCCGAGCCGCATCAAAACACCAGAACCCCCGACCGTCGCCTCCGTATCGGATACGTCTCGCCTTATTTCCGAAAGCATGCCGTAACGTTCTTTCTCGAATCGGTGATCGAGCATTATGACCGGACAGCCTTCGAGGTCGTGCTGTATGCGGACGTTGCGCGCCCGGACGAGTACTCCGAGAGGCTCAAGGGCTACGGCGCCGCTTGGTGCAGCACGGTCGGGCTTAGCAACGAGGCGCTTGCACGCAAAATCAGGAGCGACGGCGTGGACATCCTCGTGGACCTCAGCGGACACACGCCCTCGAACCGCCTGCTCGCGTTCGCCCGACGTCCGGCTCCCGTGCAGGTGACGTGGAACGGCTACCCGAACACCACCGGCGTGCCGGCGATCGGTTACCGCATTACCGATTCATATTGCGATCCACCCGGGCTGACCGATAGTCTGCACACCGAGCACCTTTCGAGGTTGCCTGGGATCTATATGTCGTGGCGACCGCCAGCCGACGCTCCTGCCGTGAACCCATTGCCGGTGCTTTCATCGGGGCGCGTGACCTTTGGCTCCTTCAATTCATGCTTCAAGATCACGACGTCCATGATCGAGCTGTGGTCGCGGGTGCTGCACGCGGTGCCGGACTCCAGGCTGGTGCTCTTTACGATAACCGGCGAGCGCGCAACTCAGCGTCTTCGCGATGCGTTCGCTCTACACGGTGTACGGCCCGAAAGAGTCGAGGTCAGGGGGCGTGTCAGCCACGAAGCATTTCTGGCCGCACATGGGGAAATCGACATCGCGTTCGATACCTTTCCCTACCACGGGACCACCACAACCTGTTTCTCGCTGTGGATGGGCGTGCCGGTCGTGACACTTGCCGGCGCTGTTCACGTGTCTCGCGTCGGTGTTTCGCTGCTCAACGTTGTCCGGCTGCCGCAGCTGGTCGCGACGAGCTCTGCACAGTACGTGCAGATCGCTTCGGACCTCGCGTCCAACCTGGATGCGCTTGCACATTTGCGCGCGGAGCTCCGTGGACTGGTAAGGAATTCACCCCTGGTCGATGGCCG
>JAQGNH010000407.1 GCA_028291945.1 Betaproteobacteria bacterium | reverse complement strand
GATTGCTCGAGCGTATCCGCGCGCTGCAGCAGTTGAGTACGGGTTTCGTCGAGAGCGGCACGGGTGCGGGCAAGCTCATCCGAGATTTGAGTCCCCAGCGCGGTGAAGCGCGAAGCCTCGGCTTTGTCGGCGAGTTGCCTCTGCACGTCGAGCTCCTTGAAGTGGCGCCGCGTTTCGACCAGCGTGGATGTTCGCAGCGATAGCACGTAGACCGCGCACAATGCGACGAGCAGGAGAGTCGCGCCGAGCAGGATGAGCCCCAAGGGGCCCTGCACGGAAAATGCGAGAAAGTTCAGTGATGCCGGCGCTGTTACGAGGCTCCAGTTCGCTGCCGTGAACAGGGCCAGCATGACCATAGCGACTGTAGTGATCCACACGATTATTTTCATGACCATCTCCGAAAGAGTTCTTGATCGTTATCACGGGGGTCTTTATCCTAGCCCGTCTGCAGTGGAACTTAACTCAATCCAGCACCGATGAGCACATCCGCGAAAACACAGGAAGATCCCCACACCGACTTGCGTGAAGGCGTACGTTCGCTATGCACTCAGTTCGACAGTGCCTATTGGCAGAAGGTGGACGAGGAGCGTGGGTATCCGGAAGCCTTTGTTGACGCCCTGACCCAAGCCGGCTGGCTTTCCGCGCTTATCCCTGAAGAGTTTGGCGGATCCGGGCTCACGCTGACTGCGGCATCGGTGATCATGGAGGAGATCAATCGCTCCGGGGCGAACTCGGGCGCTGTCCATGGACAGATGTACAACATGGGAACCGTGCTGCGCCATGGCTCACCGGAGCAAAAACGCAAGTACCTCCCGAAGATCGCGACCGGTGAGCTGCGGCTGCAGTCGATGGCCGTCACGGAGCCCACAGCCGGCACCGATACGACCAAGATCAAAACGACTGCGGTGCGCAAGGGCGACCGTTACGTGATCAATGGACAGAAGGTATGGACTTCGCGTCTGCAGCACTCGGACCTCATGATCGTGCTGGCGCGTACAACCCCGCTCGAGCAGGTACACAAGAAATCGGAAGGCATGTCGATATTTCTCGTCGACGTTCGCGAAGCTTCCGCCAGTTCACTCGTGGTGAAGCCCATACGCAACATGGTCAACCACGAAACCAATCAGGTCTTTTTCGATGAGCTCGAAGTACCTGCAGAGAACCTGATCGGCGAGGAAGGCCGCGGCTTCCGATACATTCTGGATGGGCTCAACGCCGAGCGTATCCTGATTGCGGCGGAATGCATCGGTGACGGCTACTGGTTCATCGATCGCGCTCGCGCATATGCCAACGAGCGCGTGGTTTTCGATCGGCCGATCGGCAAGAACCAGGGCATACAGTTTCCGATCGCGCGCGCGTACGTCAATGTCGAGGCCGCGAACCTGATGCGCTACAGGGCAGCTGCGTTGTTCGATGCGCATAAGCAATGTGGTGCGGAAGCGAACATGGCGAAGCTGCTTGCCGCGGACGCTTCCTGGGAGGCTGCGAACGTGTGTCTGCAGACACATGGAGGGTTCGGTTTCGCGGCCGAATACGATGTAGAGCGTAAATTCCGAGAGACGAGGCTGTACCAGGTTGCGCCGATATCGACGAATCTGATCCTGTCCTACATTGGAGAGCACGTGCTGGGGATGCCGAGGTCGTTCTGAATGATGAGGTGAGGGAGTGACGGGGTGACGGCGCGATAGTCTGACGAAGTGACACAGTGCGTTAGCGTGAGGAATCGGCGGTCCAACAGTCGCCCAGCGCTTCTCGCTTAGGCTCAGAGCTTAGCGCTCGAGAATCACAAATCACGATTCACGAATCACGGTTCACTTATTCACAGCTCACGGTTCACGGATTTCCAAGGCTCCCCCTTCAAGGCATCACCGTCGTTTCGCTGGAGCAGGCCGTCGCTGCTCCCTTCGCATCGCGCCAGCTTGCGGATCTGGGGGCGCGCGTCATCAAAATCGAGCGTCCGAAGGTTGGCGATTTCGCGCGCGATTACGATCAGTCGGTCAAAGGCATGTCCGCGTATTTCGTATGGCTCAATCGCTCCAAGGAAAGCCTCACGCTGGACGTCAAGCACCCTCAGGCTGGCGAAATTCTGAACCGCCTGGTCGCGCAGGCAGATGTGTTCATCCAGAATCTCGCGCCGGGCGCAGCAAAGCGACTCGGTCTGGACGCGGGCACCTTGTTGGCGGCGCACCCGCGGCTGATCGTGTGCGATATCTCGGGTTACGGTGACAGTGGGCCTTACGCACAGAAGAAGGCTTACGACCTGCTCGTGCAGAGTGAAGCGGGCGTTCTGTCCGTGACGGGTACTGAAGAATCGCCGAGCAAGGTCGGGATCTCGATCACCGACATCGGTACGGGCCTGCACGCGTACGCCGCGATTCTTGCGGCGCTGTACGAGCGCGAGCGCACCGGCAAGGGGAGGCGCATCGAGGTGACCATGTTCGAAGCGATGATCGAATGGATGAACCATCCGCTGTACTACACTCATTTCAGCGGCCGCGCTCCGAAGCGCAGCGGTCCGGACCACGCGACCATCGTGCCTTACGGCCGGTTCCGCACAGGCGACGGCAAACACGTGATGTTCGGCATCCAGAACGAGCGCGAGTGGGCCGCATTCTGCAGCGGAGTGCTGAAGCAGCCGCAGCTCGCGAAAGATTCACGCTACGACAACAACACCAAACGCACAGCCGCTCGCTCTGAGGTCGTCGGGTTGATCGAGCGCGTCTTTGCGGAGCTCAGTGCGGAAGATGTCATCGCACGCCTGGATGCGGCCGGCATCGCCAATGCGCGCTTGAACACGCCGGAGGAAGTGTGGAACCACGAGCAATTGAAGGCACGCGATCGTTGGCGCGAAGTGGGCTCACCTGCAGGCTCTATTCCCGCTGTCTTGCCGCCGGCATCGTTCGATGGTGTTGAAGCGCGTATGGACCCCATTCCATCAATCGGGCAGCACACCGACAGCATCCTCGCCGAACTGGGCTATACGAAAAGTGAAATTGAGACGTTGAGGCGCGGCGCAGCTGTTTAAGGTGCAGCCCTGCTCAATCGGCTACGCGAACGCGACGTCGCAGCATGAGATACACGGACAAAGGCGCCCCTGCGGCGAGCAGATGTTTGAGGCTGTGCCCGCTCACGGCGCTTGAGGTGATCGTGTAGATGTCCGAGTCGGCGAGCTCCGCTACCTTTGCCAGCGCATAGCAGACAAGTCCAAAGAACAGATAGCTGCGGTGGGTGTAACGGCCTCTAAAGGTGGCGAGGACGAATAAAATTGCAAGGAGCGGCGCGAACTGCACCCATACATAAAGCCTCAGATCGCCTGAGTAGCGCCACCACCCGACGCTTGCGAGCCCGACGAGGATCGCCGGGACGAGTAGCTTCTTTTCGACGCTTTCGCCGACGTGCTCGCTGATCAGCGCCGTCAGCAGACCCATGAACGCGAGCGTCATCGGCAGCCGATCCCATAGCAACGTCTCGCTCGACGGCGACCAGTGGTAATAGCCCGAGCCGATCGCCACCAGCGCGGTGCCCCCGAAAAATACAGCCCACGCTCGTGCGGCGCCCGTGGCCGGCCTTCTGAGGCACAGAGCGAGGCCCGCAATACCAATGACCAGGAACGGCAGATTTGACGCAACATTGGCAAAGTTCGGAGCGCTGAGGATGTTCCGCGTATCCGCGAATGCGTGATAGCGAGAGTCCTGGGCGATGCGCGGAACCGCTAAAAAGACCGCGACAAGCGGAGCCAGTAGAACGAAAACCAGCGCGAGCTCGCGCCGGCCAGACAGCGTCCGTTCGCTAGCCGAGGATTTCTGCAATGTGCTCGCGTTCGATCATGTCGGATTCGAACTGCGCCAACTCGGAGCTGAGCGCGTCGCGCGCCGACACCATGCCCACAAGCTTGCCATTCTCTACAACGGGCACGTGACGGAAGCCGCCTTCGTACATGATGTGCAGGGCGTGGCACAGCGGCCGGTCTGCGGCTATCGTCTGCGGAGCAGGCGTCATGACTTCATCGAGCTGCGTGCTGTCAGGATTGGCGTGGGTAGCGAGAACCCGAAACACCGCATCTCTCTCGGTAAAGATCCCCGCAAGCTCCTGCCGCTTCATGACCAGGATAGCACCGACGTGTCTTTTCTTCATGAGCGCTGCGGCGTCGCTTACGGTCATCGTCGGTGGTGCTTGCAGGAGATGCTGGTGCCGGATGACTTCTTTGATGGCGCGGAAAGGCATGTGCGTTCCTCCAGTGTTGCTGCCAGCGTGCCCATGATTAAACGCTCACCGGTGGGCACTGTCACGCGAAATAATCTCGTGCGTTGGCGTTGCGATGCAACAAGTAAACTACGTATCAGGTCGTGAACGGTTATCGCGCTACTCGCAATGAACAACACGCCACTTCTGAGTCTTACCGCTAATCAGTTCGCCCTGTCGAAACCGCTGAGCGATGACATCGAGTTCATCGACACATTGCTCGGCACGGTTCTCTCGCAGCAAGAGGACGTCGAGGTCGTGGCCATTGCGCGCGCTCTTTACAAAGAATCTGATGAAGACCCCCGCAGACTAATGGAGCGCATGCCACGTTTGCATGACCCGCGGATCGTCGTGCGCG
>JAQGNH010000395.1 GCA_028291945.1 Betaproteobacteria bacterium | reverse complement strand
ATGCCCACGAGGCTCAAGACGGTGAGCAGATTTTTCTGAACTCCGAGATACGCGTCTTTAGGATCGAACGATTCGCTTATCGAATGCTGGTTCTCGTTCAAGCCGCCACGACCGATCGTTACCGCGGGCACGCCAAGGCTGATCGCCAGGTTCGAATCCGTGCTCCCTGCGTCTTCGAGGATCGGCTTGAACCCCACCGCTGTGACGGCCATGGCAGCCGCGTATACCATGGGTGAATTGATGGATTGCACGCCGGCGGGGCGATCGCCGACGAGCTTGATGTCGACCGTGACAGCATTGCTGCCCCAGCGCGCGTTCTCTTCGGCAACACCATCCTTGACCGCTTTCAGTATGTCGGCCTCTGCCTTCAGGAGCGTCGGATTTTCCACAGAGCGCATGTCGAGCTCCATCACTGCATCACCGGCGATCGCGTTCACCGACGTCCCACCGCCTACCTTGCCCACGGTGAACGTTGTTTTCGGCTGCTTCGGGGTCTGAACGTCCGCAATTTTTGCGATCGCACGGCCCATGGCGTGTATCGCGGAAGGCCGCCCGAACGCGCCATAGCTGTGTCCACCCGGACCTTTGAACGTGACGCGGTAACGGTGACTGCCGACAGCAAGGTACGTCACGCGTGCAGGCTGAGGGCCATCGATGGAGATGAAACCATCGATATCCTTGATGTCGCGAAAGAGTGCTTTGACGCCGCGCAGGTCGCCCAGCCCCTCCTCTCCGACAGTGCCGACGAAGTAAATATCGCCGACAGTTTTGATGGCGGTCGCGTTGAAGGCTCTCGCCATCGAGAGGAGCTCGGCCAGCCCGCGCGTGTCATCGCCGATCCCCGGTGCAAAGAGCTTGCCGTCCTTTTCCTTGATCGTGAGATCGGTTCCCGCTGGAAAGACGGTATCCATGTGAGCGGAGACGACGAGCTTCGGACCATTGCCTCTACCCGGCCTGAAGGCGATCACGTTACCTTCTTTATCGATGCGCGCGTTTTTGAATCCGAGCGCAGCAAGCCGTTTGTGATATTCCTTCGCGCGGACTTCCTCCTTGAATGGAGGCGATTCGATAACGACAAGCTCCTTCTGCTCCGCCAGCGTTGCGGCCTCATCCTGCTTGATGAAGTCGAGTGCTTTCTTTACTTCGGGAAGGGCGGCCACGGCGGCGAAGCGCTGACGCGCAGCATCCGGAATCACGAGATCGGCTGCGACTGCACTCGAGATTCCTGCTAAAGCGAGCGCGGTCAAGGCGCGTCGCGCAACCTGCAATTCCATCTGGACTCCTCTTGATCGAAATCCAGTCAACACATTGACGCTTGATTCACCATTCAGCATTCATCAGTCCTCGTCATCACCCACATAAACCTTGATGTAGCTCGACCTTCCGCCGTCTGCAGCGAGCGTCGTTCCGGTCAGCATCCTCGATTCATCCGACGCGAGGAACAGCGCGATCGCGGCGATGTCGCCCGGCTCGCCTTTGGAAAATGGATAGAGCTTGTGAAACGCGGCTCGCTGGCGGGCAGCCGCGCTCGGTTTTTCGGAAAGCATGAATTCCTTGTTCTCGTAACGCTTGATCTGCCGCTCGGTGCGAATGGAGCCGGGCGCTATCGCGTTCGCCCTGATGCCGTATTGCACGTATTGCGCGGCGAGGGTCTTGGTGAATGAGATGATGCCGCCCTTGGTTGCGGCGTAAGCGGGTTTCATCGAGCCCATCAACCCAAGGTGTGAGGTGACGTTGACGATTGAACCTCCACCGCCTTTCATGAGGTGAGGAATGCCGTGGCGGCACGTCAGAAACGGATGCAGCAGATTCAGCGCAATGGTCCGTTGCCACACGTCGAGATCCATCTCGTGCACCGGGACGTCTTCCTGCAGCGAGCCCCCTGCGCAGTTGAAGATCACGTCCAGACGGCCGAAGCGCGCGATGGTCGCCTCTACGGCACGCCGCACGCTTTCATCCTGCGTTACATCCGTCTCGATGAAAAACGCGTCACCCCCCGAGCCTCTGATCTCGCGCTCCGCGGCCTGCCCCGCGTCGCGATTGATCTCGATGAGCGCGACCTTCGCGCCTTCTTTGACAAACGTATTCGCAGTGGCTTTCGCAATGCCTGCGCCCGCGCCGGTCAGGAACGCCACCTTGCCTTGCAGTCTTCCCACGATATCTCCCCTCATCAGCGCGGCCGCTCGTCACCGCGTCACTCCACTGGCACGACCCCCAATCATGCGAGCGCGGAAAAGTCCTTCAGTGAACCGTAGCGCAGCGGATCGATCACATGCGAGTCGGGGTTTAAGCCGAACGACTACTTGCCCGGTGTGGGCGCTGATTGTGGCGTCGGTGCTATGGCAGGCACCCGGGGAGCCGAAGAAGCTGCAGGCGGCGGCGGTGCCACCTTCGTTTCCGGATTGATCGTGATACCGCGCTTGCGCAGCTCGTCCACCACCGCTAACGCGCCTCTGTTACCGCGATTGGCGAGTCGCTGTGTCTCCTTCGCCAGCGTGTCCAGCTTCTCGCGCAGCTTTTTCGATTCCTCCAGCGGCTTCTCCTGACTCACCTGGGCTGCGGCCAATCCGTCGCGTTCCCGGACGAGCTGGGTCGTCTGGAAAATCGACCACGCGAGGTATGTCACCGACAAAATCAGCAGCGGGATGAACACCGACCACCGCTGTGCGCGTGAACGCTCGAAATCGGCTCGATCCGCGGACATCATTGGGCACCTTTCGGCGTTTCCGCCGGCCGTGCGCCGCCCGCAGGCGCGGTCGACCCTCCCGAAATCGAAATGCCCTGCGCGGCGAGGAGATTGCCCAGATCTGCGTCCTGGTTGCGGATCGCAAGATCGGCAAGTGCTTTGATCATCTCGTTGTACAGTCCCTGGAGCTGCAGGCTCTGCTGAATGAATTGCTGGCGCCCGTTGACTTCGATCTGAGCGTTTCGATTGATCTGGAAGAGCATCATGTTCGCAACCGAAAAGACGGCAACCAGAACGGCGATGATGGTAAGCATCCAGAACTCAGATTTTTTCAGCATTATGAAATTCCAGCAGGGACGAGGCCACGGATTGTAGGGGTGTGCTGCGAAATGCGAAAGCACACCGCAGACAGGAGCGGTCGACGACCCGGAAACGAAGCGCCGCGCTGCTGACGATTAGGCCAGCACTTCCTGAATCTGATCCTGCCGCAGCATTTCATAGACGAACGCCTCGAGCTCGGGGCCGAGCGCGTCGCGTACGGAAACGATGCCGATGACGCGGCCATCTTCCACCACGGGCAAGTGACGATAGCGGCCGTCGTGCATCATCTGCAGCGCCACGGTGAAGCCGCTCTTGGGGCTTATCGTCTGCGGATTACGCGTCATGACGTCGGCAAGCGACGTCGTGTCTGCATCGCGGCCTTCTGCGAGCACCCGGAAAAGACCATCCCGCTCGGTGAAAACGCCTACGAGCTTTTCGTTCTCCACGACCATGAGTGAGCCGATGTTGTGCTGCTTCATGAGACAGGATGCTTCGCGGACCGTTACGCCAGCGGCGGCCGTGACCGGCTCCTGGCCTTCTATGATCTGTCTCACCGTACGCTCTGTCATGACTGATCTCCAGGTGGGGCGAACGTTGCGGTCGGGGCTGCGTTTCGATGCTACGCTCGCACAGTGGCCCGGTCAACGGGCGCCGCATGAAGCCCACGTTTCAGGAGATGAAAGTTGATTGTGAACGCGCTCCGGACGGCGTCGCTCAGGATTTGCATCGCGCTTTGCGCAGCGTCTCTTTTCGGATGCGCGCCGCTGCCTGCGCAGCGAGCAGACACGCCCAGCCGACAAGGGACGAGCCTCACAGTCGAGCAGCGCCTCTCGCCCAATTTCGACGCTCGCCGGCCGAACTTCGTGATCATTCATCACACGAGCGACGACAATGCCGAGGAATCGCTCGACGTGCTAACGGATCGTGAACGCAAAGTCAGCGCGCACTACCTGATCGACCGCGACGGCAAGCTTTTTCAGCTGGTCGACGAAGCTGCGCGGGCGTGGCATGCGGGAGAGTCGTATTGGGGCGGGCAGCGCGACATGAATTCTGCCTCGATCGGTATCGAGCTCGACAATGACGGCGCCGAGCGCTTTCCGGAAATGCAGATCGATACGCTCGTTGCACTGCTTGCCGATCTGAAACTGCGATACAGCATTCCCACCGCCAACTTTCTCGCTCACGCCGACATCGCACCCGGCCGAAAAACCGACCCCAGCCGGTTCTTCCCTTGGAAGCGCCTCGCCGAACAGGGTTTTGGCCTGTGGTGCGACCCGCCGTATCCACCGCCGCCGCCTGGTCCCGATACCGAGATACTGTTGCAATCGCTTGGGTATAACGTGTGGAATGTCGATGCCACCATCAGCGCGTTCAAGCTTCACTTCTCGCCTGAAGATCCATCACGCCAGATGACCGACCAGGATCGATCGATGCTTTATTGCCTCGTGTTGCAGAAACGCAGCCTTGCCGCACAATAACGTCTTCGTCACTGCGTCACCTCGTCACTCCGCCGTTCCTCATTCATCATTCATCATTCGCTTTGAGAGGTCCCATGTCCACTTATCGTCCCGTCATCACCGGCACGCGCCACATGATCTCAGCAGGACATCATGCGGCAGCACACGCGGGCTTCACCATACTCGAAGCGGGTGGCAACGCAATCGATGCAGGGGTTGCGGCCGGCATTGCTGTCGGCGTGCTGCAGACGGATCGGGTGAACTTTGCCGGCGTCGCGCCGATGATGATCTATCTCGCGGATCGCAATGAAGTGATCAACATCGACGGCCTGGGAACGTGGCCGCACGCGGTTACTCCGGATTTCTTCATGAAACATCACGCCGGAAAAATGCCGCCGGGTATTCTGCGCACGGTGGTACCCGCTGCGCCGGACGCGTGGATCACCGCTCTCGAGAAGTACGGCACGATGAGCTTCGGCGATGTCGCAGCCGCCGCGATACGCTTTGCACGCGATGGATTTCCGATGCATAGCTTCATGGCCGATTACATTCGCGACCACGAAGACGACTACCGGCGCTGGCCCTCGAGCGTCGAAGTGTTCCTCCCCCGAGACCGGCCTCCGTATGAGGGCGAGCTCTTCGTCCAGCGCGACCTCGGGCGGAGCCTCCAGTACATGGTGGATCAGGAAGCGGCGCACGCGAGCCGCGGCCGTAGCGAAGGGCTGAAAGCTGCGCGCGCAGCTTTCTACCGTGGGGATATCGCCGCGACGATCGTTAAGTATCACCGGCAAAACGGCGGGCTGCTCAGCGAAGATGACATGGCGACGTTCCGAGTGCGCTTCGAACAACCGTCTCTGACGAATTTTGCGGGACTCGATCTCTACACGTGCGGACCGTGGTGTCAGGGGCCCGTGCTGCCTCAGGCGCTCAATATCGTTGCGGGCTACGATCTAAAAGGTCTGGGACATAACACTCCGGCCTACATACACGTCGTCACCGAGGCGCTCAAGCTCGCGTTCGCCGATCGCCACCGCTACTACGGCGATCCGCGGTTCGTGGAAGTGCCGATGGACGTGCTGCTGTCGAAAGAGTACGCCGCAAAACGGCGTGCGATGATCGATCCGGTCGCCGCATCGCCTGGCATGCCGGACCCCGGTAGCGTCGCGAATTTTGGAAACGCGTCGGGCGCATTGCCGGAAGGCACGCAAGGCGAGCCGTCGCCGCCCGCCGATACGTCTTACATCGCGTGCATCGACAAGCACGGCAACGTTTTCTCCGCTACGCCAAGCGACGGCTCGTCCGCGACACCGGTCATTCCGGGCACGGGGCTGTGTCCCTCGTCGCGAGGCTCGCAATCGTGGTGCGAGCCGGCACTCCCCGCATCCGTCGCGCCCGGCAAACGGCCGCGGCTCACGCCGAGTCCAGCGCTGGCTCTGAAGCATGGCAGGGCTTACATGCCGTTCGGCTCACCCGGTAACGACATACAGCCGCAGGCCATGCTGCAGGTCCTGCTCAACATTGCAGTGTTCGACATGAGCGTGCAGGCGGCGTGCGAGGCCCCGCGTTTCGCCACGTACAGCTTTCTGTCGTCCTCCGAGCCGCATGCGTACCATCCCGGGCGCCTCAACCTCGAACAGCGCATCCTGGAGAGCACCGCCGACGAGCTCACGCAGCGCGGGCACAAGATCGCGCGCTGGCCCGACATTGCCTGGCAGGCGGGCGCAGTGTGCGTCGTGCGACGCAACGAAGACAGCGGCATACTCGAAGGCGCCGCCGACCCGCGGCGCCCCGCCTATGCCTTGGGATGGTGATGGACAGACAAGCTAGTGTGCGGTCCCAACAATACGATGCACTGTAGATCGTCATTCTGGACAAGCCGGCAAGGGCGCGATCCAGAATCTATTTTTCAGCGTCAACATGGATCCTGGATCGAGTCCAGGATGACCAACGGACCACAGTGAGCTCAGGTCATTGTTTGGATGACGTCTCGCACCATCGGGTAAATGCTGTTCTTCCAGCGCGACCCACTGAATACGCCGTAATGCCCCGCGCCGGGTTGAACGTAATGCGTTCTCAAGTAGGGTCTCAAGCTGCTGCACAGATCCTGCGCCGCCAGGGTCTGGCCGAGCGCACAGATATCATCTTTCTCGCCTTCGATCGTCAGCAGCGCCGTGCGGCGTATGGCGCCCGGGTTCACAACGCGGCCGCGCCATTTCAGCGTGCCGCGCGCTAACGCGTACTCCTGGAACACATCACGTACTGTTTCCAGATAGAACTCCGCAGGCAGATCGGCAACCGCGAAGTACTCCTCGTAAAACGCGCGGGTGATACGGGCTTTGTCGACGTCGCCTTTGACGATATCCTCGAACAACGTGCGGAACGATGTGATGTGCCGCTCGAGGTTCATGTTCATGAAGGCGGTCAACTGCAGGAATCCCGGGTACACCCGCCGCCGCGCACCCGGATGCCTGAGCGGCACCGCGCTGATGAGGTTGCGCTCGAACCAGTTGAGCGAACGGCTCGTGGCGAGCTCGTTGACGCGCGTCGGACTGATGCGGCAATCCACCGGCCCCGCCATGAGCGTCATGCTCCGCGGCGTTGCCGGATGATCGTCCTCCGCCATGATCGCCACCGCGGCCAGCGCCGCGACGCACGGCTGGCACACAGCGACGATATGGGCATCCGGAGCCAGCACGCCCAGAAAATCGATGATGTGCGAGATGTAATCGTCCATTCCGAACGGGCCGGCCGATAACGGCACATCGCGCGCGTTGCGCCAGTCCGTGATGTAAACATCGTGGTCCTGCAGTAGGGTGCGCGCGGTATCGCGCAGCAGCGTCGCGAAATGACCCGACATCGGCGCGACGAGCAGCACTTTGGGCTGCGTCAATTGTGCGTCTTCCTTCGCGAACCGAAGCAGCGTCGCGAATGGCGTGGCATGTACGATTTCCTCGTGCACCGCCATTTCGCGTCCGCCGACCTGTGTCATGTTGATGCGGAAAGGTGGACGGTGATGCGTGATATGCGCGGCGGCGAGCACCTCGCAAGCCGCCGCAGCGCCTCGCATCACAGCCCACTTCTTCAACCCGAAACCGGCGTCGTGCAACATCGGCGCCGCCCGCCGCGCCAGGTCCTTCAAAGGATCGGTCAGGTCCGCGTGCGTTTGGAACGCCTGGTAGATCGTCATTGGCACAGCTCTTGCGAAAGCGCGGCCCCACAGCCCAGGCGTACAGATCCCGGCCTGAAGGGACACGCGACTAAAACGGGAGATCCGATCATGGAAAAAGCGACGCTTACCATCAGCAGCAAGAACTATTCATCGTGGTCATTGCGCGGCTGGCTGCTTGCGCGGCTCGCCGGGCTGGAATTCGATGAAGTGATCGTTCCGCCCGATGATGCCGATGCCCGGAAAGAGCTGCTGCTCCTGTCGCCTTCGATCCTGGTACCGTGTCTCACACATGATGGAATCAAGATTTGGGATACGCTTGCCATCGCTGAATACTTGAACGAAGTGATGCCCGGAAGCGCTCTGCTCCCGGCCGATCGCGCCGCACGCGCGCATTGTCGCGCGATCTGCGGCGAAATGCATTCCGGTTTCACCAGCCTGCGCTCTGCGCTGCCGATGAATCTCAAACGGACGTTTCCTGGACACAAAGTCTGGGCGCGCGCGGTCGCCGACATCGACCGTGTCACGACGATCTGGCGCGAATGCCTGCAGTCCTACGGCGGACCTTATCTGTTCGGCGCGCTGTCCATGGCCGACGCGATGTACGCCCCTGTTGTTACGCGGTTCAAGACGTACGACGTCAAGCTCGACGTCGTGTGTTCGAGTTACTGTGAAAGCATCCTCGCGTTGACCGAGATGCAGGAATGGATGGAAGCCGCCAGGCTGGAGCCCGAAGAGATCGATGAGCTCGACATGGAGTTCTGACACACTCTAAGCAGCCTCGACTTCCCGCCACGGCGTCGGCGCAGGCACTTCACACGGTCCCTTCACGTCGATCGTAGTGAAATCCGCCGGGCTTACGATTTCCAGGTATTCCATGTCAGGCGAGTAGTCGAACAGGTAGTGCACGATACCGGGCATCTGATGAACGCAATCGCCGGCGGAAACGAGGGTCTCCTTTTCGCCGTACATGAAGCGCGCCCATCCCTTCAGCATGATGACGATATGAAACTCCGCCTCATGACGGTGCCATCCCGTGCCCTTTTCAGGTGCCATATTCGCGCGGACGAGCTGCACCAGGACCTTGCCCGCGGTAGCTTCAGCGACGCCCAGCTCGCGATACAGAAAGAAATCGCGCAGACCTTCGCTTTTAAAATCAGTATCGCCAGGCTTGATGTGCGAGAACTTCGTGACGGTCGGGTCCAACATGCT